>CALLYQ010000530.1 GCA_937858875.1 uncultured Lautropia sp.
CTGCGCTCCGCAGCAGATATTCAGGACATGCGGCTGACACTGCGCTTCGTCGGCGAGGCCGAGGCTCGGGCGCTGAACCGCGACTATCGCGGCCGCGACTATGCGACCAACGTGCTGACCTTCGCCTACCACGATGCGCCACACCTCGATGGCCATACCGGTCCGGCCGAAGCCGACATCGTGATCTGCCTGCCGGTGCTGGCGCGCGAGGCGCGTGCGCGGCGGATTCCGCTCGAGCACCACCTCGCCCACCTGGTCGTGCATGGCGCGCTGCATGCCTGCGGCCATGACCACGAGCTCGACGCCGAAGCGCGCGACATGGAAGCGCGCGAGACGCGCGTGCTGGCGCGCTTCGGGATTCCCGACCCCTACCGCCACTGATCGCCGGCGGCCGATCTTTCCACGGGATCGCAGGACACCCACGCTTGCATCGGGGCACCGGCTGACGGCATGCTGCGGCTGTCGGCCGTTCGCGCCATCGCTTCCCGGAGTCCTGCATGCCTGCGCATCCGAGCGAGAATCTTCGAACGCTGGCCTTCGTCGGCCATGCCGGCGTCGGCAAGACGACATTGGTCGAGGCCCTGCTGGCCAGCGCCGGTGCGATCCCCGGTACCGGCAGCCTGGAGCGCGGCAACACCGTCTGCGATTACGACCCGCTCGAGAAGGAGCACGGGCATTCGCTCAAGCTGGCCTGCACGCATTTCGAGCGCGACGGCGTACGCGTGCACATGCTCGACACGCCCGGCTACCCCGACTTCGCGGGCCGGGCGATGGCGGCACTCGACGCGGTCGAATCGGTGGCCATCGTCGTCGACGCGCAGCGCGGCATCGAACTGTCGGCCTCGCGCATGGCGCTATGGGCGCAGACGCGCGACCTGTGCCGCTTCGTCGTCGTCAACCGGATCGACGCCGAGAGCCCGGACCTCGAAGCGCTGGTCGAAGCGATCCGTACGGCTTTCGGCCCCGAATGCCTGCCGGTCAACCTGCCGGCCGACGGCGCTACCCGAGTGGTCGACTGCTTCTTCGCCCCCGACGGCGGGCCGACCGACTTCGGCAGCGTCGAGGCCGCCCACCAGGCGCTGGTCGAGCAGATCGTCGAGGTCGACGACGCGCTGACCGAGCGCTACCTCGGCGGCGAAGCCCTCGACGAGCCGACGCTGCACGACGCCTTCGAGCGCGCGCTGCGCGAAGCGCACATCGTGCCGATCCTGTTCACGTCGGCACGCACCGGCGCCGGCGTTCCCGAGCTGCTCGACTTCCTCGTGCGGCTCGCACCGAATCCGCTCGAAGGCAATCCGCCGCTGTTCGAACGCTGGACCGGCGGCGACGCCGACTCGGCCGAACAGTTCGTCGCCTCCCGCAAGCCCGACGACCATGTACTGGCGCACGTCTTCAAGATCGAGGTCGACCCCTACATCGGTCGCATCGGCATCGTGCGCGTGCACCAGGGCACGATCGGCCCCGACACGCTGCTCTACGTCGGCGAGGGCCGCAAGGCCGTGCGCGCCGGCACGCCGATGCTGGTGCAGGGCCGCGAACACCGGCCGGTCGGCTCGGCCGGCCCCGGCGAGATCTGCGCGCTGGCCAAGATCGACGAGCTCGTCTACGACGCCGTGCTGCACGACGCCGCCGAAGATGCAACGATCCATTTCCGGCCGCTGCCGATCCCGCACGCGGTCTACGGGCTGGCCGTGCGCGTCAAGCGTCGCGGCGACGAACAGAAGCTCGCCGAGGTCCTGCAGCGGCTGATCGCCGAAGACCCGAGCCTGAGCGTCGAGCACGATCCGACGACCCACGAGGCCGTCATCCGCGGGCTCGGCGAACTGCACGTCGGGCGCGCGCTCGAGCGCGTGCGTTCGCAGTACAAGCTCGAAGTCGACGCGCATCCGCCGACGATCCCGTACCGCGAGACGATCGCCGACCGCGCCGAGGGCCACCATCGCCACAAGAAGCAGAGCGGCGGTGCCGGCCAGTTCGGCGAAGTCTTCCTGCGAGTCGAACCGCTGGCGCGCGGCGAGGGTTTTCGCTTCCAGGACGAGGTCAAGGGCGGAGCGATCCCCGGCCAGTTCATCGGCGCCGTCGAAAAGGGCGTGCGCCAGGCGCTGGCCGGCGGTGCGGTCGCCGGCTTTCCGGTGCAGGACGTTCAGGTCACCGTCTACGACGGCAAGACGCATGCGGTCGACGGCAAGGAAATCGCGTTCATCACGGCCGGACGCAAGGCCTTCCTCGACGCCGCCGCGCGCGCCCGCCCGATCGTGCTCGAACCGATCGTCTCGCTCGACCTGACGATTCCGCAGGAAACGATCGGCGCGGTCTCCGGGGAGCTGGCCGCACGGCGCGGGCAGGTCTCCGGCAGCGGCACCGCGCGCGCCGGCATGGCGATCCTCGCCGCACGCGCCCCGCTCGCGGAGCTCGACGACTTCCAGGGCCGGCTCAAGGCGATCACCGGCGGCCAGGGCAGCTATTCGCTCGAGCTGCTCGGTTACGAGGAGGCCCCGCCGAACGTGCAGAGCCGGCTGCGCGCGGCCTGGAAACCGCGCGACGAGGATCAGGGCTAGCAGGCTGGCCGGCGGAACTTGGGGTATCCTCGAACAGATCGTAACTCCCCGCCGTTTCATGTCAGACGACCCATCGGGCGAATCACGACGCCCGTTGTTCGAACGACTCGCGACACTGCTGCTGCGGATTCCCGAAGATCGCGAGCAGCTTCTCGACGTGATGCGCCAGGCGCATGACCGCTCGCTGCTCGATTCCGAAGCGCTGTCGATGATCGAGGGCGTGCTGCAGGTCTCCGAGCTGTCCGCCGGCGACATCATGGTGTCGCGCTCGCAGATGGACGTCCTCGACGTCAACCAGTCGATCGCCGAACTGCTGCCGCAGGTCATCGCGGCCGCGCATTCGCGCTTCCCGGTCATCGACGGCAACCGCGACAACGTCGTCGGCATCCTGCACGCGAAGGAACTGCTGCGCGGCTGCGTCAACGGAAGCGTAGGCCTGCAGGACCTGATCCGCCCGCCGCTGTTCATCCCCGAGTCGAAGCGCCTGAACGTGCTGCTGCGCGAGTTCCGGCAGAACCACGAGCACCTGGCCATCGTCGTCGACGAATACGGCGGCACCGCCGGGCTGATCACGATCGAGGACATCCTCGAGCAGATCGTCGGCGACATCGAAGACGAGTTCGACGTCGACGACGAGGTCGACCACATCGTGCCCGTCGAAGCCGACGGCGCCGGCGACGGCCTCAACGGCGCGGTGCACCAGGCCTCCGAGCGCCACGACGGCCTCGAGGCCGGTTGCAGGCGCTGGCGCGTGCGCGGCATCGCCAGCCTGCGCCTGCTCAACGAAGTTGCCGGCACGCAATTGTCCGACGAAGACGTCGAGACGGTCGGCGGCCTGGTCATCGACCGGCTCGGGCGCGTGCCGCGACAGGGCGAACGGCTCGAAATCGATGGGCTGGCCTTCGAGGTCCTGCGTGCCGACCCGCGACAGATCCAGGTGCTGATGGTCGAGCAGACCTTGCTGCAGGCACTCGACGAACGCGCCGACGCGCGCTGACGACGACCCGGTGACGCAGCCGACGCCGCCTGCCGGCGCGCATCGCGGCGCGCTGGCGATTGCGCTGCTCGCGGGTTTCGTCCACACCGCCGCCTTCGCCCCGCTGAATCTGTGGTGGCTGCAGCCGCTCGCGCTGGCTGCGCTGCTGCTGAGCTGTCGCGGCGCGACCGGCGGCGGCGAGCGGCGGCACGCAGCGCTCTGCGGACTGGCTTTCGGCTTCGCCTGGTTCGCCAGCGGCGTCGCCTGGGTCTACGTCAGCATGCACCGCTACGGCGGCATGCCGGCGCCGATGGCGGCTGCCGCACTGATGCTGTTCGCCGTTTATCTCGGCGCCTTTGCGGCGGCTTCACTGGCCGCCAGCGCGCGCTCGCTGCAACGCGCGTTCGCACGGCCCTCGACGCGCACGATGCTGGCCGCCGCGCTGTGCTTCGCCGTCTGCTGGGGCGCCGGCGAGATGCTGCGCGGCTGGCTGTTCACAGGCTTTCCGTGGCTGTCTTCCGGCTATGCGCACACCGACGGGCCGCTCGCCGGCCTGGCTCCGATCGTCGGCGTGCATGGCATCGGCATGCTGGCGGCGCTGGTCGCCGCCGGGCTCGCTTTCGGGATCGAGACGGCCTGGAGCCGACGGAGCGCCAAAGCGGCAGCAGCGCCCGCACCCGCGCC
>CALLYQ010000531.1 GCA_937858875.1 uncultured Lautropia sp.
GAGCGCTTTTCTGAAAAGGCGCGTTTTGCGGGTCAAACTGTCGAACTCGGGGGGCCGGGCAAACTCCTCCCAGCTCTTGCTGCGGAATCCTGCGGTTGGAATGCCGAGCTTCCCGAGGACCTGCAATGCGAGCGGGTTGACCGTTCCGCTCGGGTGGCTGCCTGCCGACCGGGCCTTGAAGCGTCCTTCGCCGAGATGCTCGAGCAGGCCCTCCGCGAGTATCGAGCGCGCAGAGTTGCCGGTGCAGATGAACAGGGTTTCGTAGGCCACTTTACGCGCCTCAGCAGCAGGCCGAGCCCGACTTCACCGGAATGGCGACCGCCTTGCCGCGCGGAGCAGCGGGCGCGCAGCAATCTGTCGCCGGCGCCGCGGTGCCAACCGCTTCGCGTTCGTTGAACACCGGAATGTTCTCGAGCGTGTGGAAGGCTTCCCAGGCGATGCCCTGCGGGTCGCTCACCCAGTGCTTCTCGCTGCGCGCATAGCAGCAGGTCGTCTCGCCTTCGTCGAGCAGCGCCATGTCGGCCGCCTGGGCCCGCTGCTTCATCTCGGCCAGATCTTCGGCGTTGTCCGTCTGGATCCCCAGGTGGTCGACGCCTGGTTGGCCGCCGCGCGTGGAAATCGCGAAGTTCACCGGCGGGTCTTCGAGCATCCACTTGGCGTAGTCGCTCTCGACCCGTGCCGGTTCGGCGCCGAACAACTGCTTGTAGAAACCGATGCTCTTGTCGAGACTTTCGACGTGAACGTGTACGTGGAATCGCTTCATGGTCAGGCTTCCTTCAGCAGTTGCACGCGGTGGCGGCGGGGTCGAGGCACTGCTGCCCCTGGCAGCAGTTCTCGGTCAGGTAACCGAGCAGCGCGTTCATGCGCTCGTACGCGGCTCGGTAGATCAGATTGCGGCTGGCGCGCTCCTGTGTGACCAGGCCGCTGTTGGTCAGCTCCTTCAGGTGGAACGAAAGCGTTGCCGGTGAAATCTCGAGGGTTTCGCTAAGCACGCCGGGCGTCAGGCCGTCTTGGCCCGCCACAACGAGCGCGCGGAACACCTTCAGGCGCAACTGTTGGCCGAGGGCGGCAAGGGCTCTGATGGCTTCTGATTCATCCATAGTACAATATTAATGGAATAGTGGAATTAAAGCAAACAACTGACGTCCGAGGCTCGAACGAGCGGCCGTCGGTGCGTTTGGCCACGAGGGTCCTTGCCTCGTGGAGGATTCTTCCGGCCAGCCTGGCCTTTCGGTGCTTCTGCGGCGAGACCGAAGCGAGATTTCATCGATCCCCGACCGCCACCGTCGGGCGACCAAGGCGTGACGTGGCGCGATCAGACTCCCTCCATCGACAGCACGTTGCTGCCGAGTCACCAGCGAAACCAAAATCGCAACGAGGGAAACGACATGAACGCCATCGCCAAAATCGCCGTCCCGGCCGCCTTGGCCATCGCCGCCTTCGGTGTCGGCGCGCAGACCATCGAGACCGACTACCCGGTCGTCCGCGGCACCGGCTCGCAGCCGACGACGGTGCAGATGCATGCTGCGCCGTCGCAGGCACCGGCGCAGGCCGAGCCCTTTCTGATCCTGTCGAACTACGAGGGTGCGCGCGTGAACCCGGCGCAAGCGCGCTCGAGCACGCTGACGCGGGCAGCGGTCCAGCACGACGCTTCGATCGTCCTGCCGTACGGCGCCTCGAACAACGCCTGATCGCCACTCGGGCAGCGCCCGGTCGCTGCGGAGCCGGCCCGACCGGCCTCGACCCGCAAGAGCGCGGTCACCTGCTCCGACCCATCCGCGCCCGGCAGCTCGCGCTGCCGGGCGCGAACTCGTTGTGCACGTTTTCGTTCATCATCGGGCCAGTCTCATCGAACGGAGACTGTGCGTGCGGTCGGGGAAGGCATGAACAGATACCTCGTCGCCGGCATTGCCGCGATCAGCACCTTCGTCGTCGTGCTGGTCGGCTTCAACCTGGCGCTGGGGAACAAGCAGATCGACGAGTCGCTCGCGCACCGCTATGCCGTCGCGGATGCGCAATTTCAGCGTGCGATGAGCTCGGTTCTGACACCGTCGCTGGTCGCCGGCAACCAAGTCGAGACGCTGATCAATGGCGAGCAGATCTTTCCGGCCATGCTGGCGGCGATCCGGGCGGCGCGCGAATCGATCACGCTCGAGACGTACATCTACTGGTCGGGGACGATCGGCGAGGAGTTCGCCGTCGCGCTCGCCGAGCGCGCGCAAGCCGGCGTGCGCGTGCATGTGCTGCTCGACTGGATCGGCACCGAGCTCGACGAAGCGCAGCTCGAGCGGATGCGAACGCAAGGTGTCGAGATCCGCCGCTACAACATGCCGCGTTGGGACACGCTGGCGCGGCTGAACAATCGCACGCACCGCAAGCTGCTGGTCGTCGATGGCCGCATCGGCTTCACCGGCGGCGTCGGCATCGCCGACGTCTGGCGCGGCGACGCACACGGCCCGGGACATTACCGCGACACCCACTTCCGGCTCGAAGGGCCGGCGGTCGCGCAGATGCAGTCCGCGTTCATCGACAACTGGCTGCAGGCGACCGGCGCGGTGCTCGATTCGCATCTTTACCTGCCCGAGCTCGCTCCCGCCGGATCGAGCGTGGCGCAGGTGTTCACGAGCTCTCCCGGCGGCGGCTCCGAGAGCATGCAGCTGATGTTCCTGATGTCGATCGCCTCGGCTGCCGAGTCGATCCGGCTGTCGGCCTCGTACTTCGTGCCGGACGACGCCGCCGTTGCAGCGTTCGTCGCCGCGCGACGGCGTGGAGTGCACGTTCAGATCCTGCTGCCGGGCCCGCACATGGACATGCAGCTCGTACGTCGCGCATCACGCGCGCACTGGGAGCCGCTGCTCGAAGCGGGCGCGGAGATCTATGAGTACCAGCCGACGATGTATCACGTGAAGGTGATGGTCGTCGACGAAACATGGGCGTCGGTGGGTTCGTCGAACTTCGACAGTCGCTCGTTCAGCATCAACGACGAGGCCAATCTGAACGTCTACGACGAGGTGTTCGCAGCGCGGCAGGTGCAAGTATTCGAAGACGATCTACGCCATGCGAAACGCGTCACGCTGAGGCAATGGCGAGCGCGTTCGGCATGGGACCGCACACTCGACCTGGCGGCTTCGATTCTGAGCTCGCAGTTGTGACGACAGCAGGGGCATGCGCGGTCCGGATTCGTTGTGCGTTGCGTTTTCGGTCATCATCGGCCCAGTTCATCCAACGGAGGCTCGAGTGCCCGAAGAATTCGACCTGATCACGATCGGCGCCGGTTCCGGCGGAATCGCGGCGTCGCGGCGCGCCGCCGCGCACGGCGCGCGGGTCCTGGTCATCGAAGGCAGCCGTCTCGGCGGTACCTGCGTGATCCGCGGCTGCGTACCGAAGAAGCTGATGGCGTATGCCTCGGGCTTCTCCGACGCCTTCCGGGAGGCCACCGCCTTCGGCTGGCGTGGCATCGAACCCGAGTTCGACATGGCCCACTGGGCGAGCGCAAAGGCCGCCGAGATCGACCGGCTCGAAGGCATCTACCGGCAGATGCTCGCCGGCTCGAAGGTCGAAGTCGTCGAAGGCTGGGCGAAGCTGGCCGGTCCCGGCAAGGTCGAGGTCGACGGACGCCGATTCTCGGCGCCGCGCCTGCTGCTGGCGACCGGCGGCACGCCGTCGCGCGATGCGATTTCGGGGCTCGACGAAGCGATGACTTCGAACGAGATCCTGGACCTGCGCGAGCTGCCCGAGACGCTGCTGGTGATCGGCGGCGGGTACATCGCCTGCGAGTTCGCCAGCATCATGGCCGGCCTCGGCGTGCGAGTGACGCAGGCCTACCGCGACGTGCTGCCCTTGCGCGGCTTCGACAACGACCTGCGCCGCCGCCTGGCCGAGGCCTTCGAGGCGCGCGGCATCACGCTGGCCCCGGGCGTGGCCTTCGAATCCTTGCGGCGCGGCAGCAATGGGGGCTTCGAACTGCTTCGCGTCGACGGATCGGTGCTGTCGGCCGCCGCTGCGCTGAACGCGACCGGCCGCCGGCCGAACACGGCGGGATTGGGCCTCGACGCGGTCGGTGTCGAACTCGACGACAAGGGCGCCGTGCGCGTCGACGTCGACAGTCGCAGCAGCGTCGACGGCATCTGGGCGATCGGCGACCTGACGAACCGGCGCAACCTGACGCCGGTGGCGATCGCAGAGGGGCGCGCCTTCGCCGACAGCGAGTTCGGCGG
>CALLYQ010000532.1 GCA_937858875.1 uncultured Lautropia sp.
CCATGGGCGATCTATGCACTGATGGGGCTGGCCATCGCCTGGTTCCAGTACAACCGCAATGGACGCGGGCTGATCAGCGACCTGCTGCAGCCGTTGATCGGCGACCGTCACCTCGGCTGGATGGGCAAGCTGGTCAACATCGTGGCGGTGGTCGCGACGGCGGTCGGCGTGGCAACCACGCTCGGTTTCGGCACGATGCAGATCAGCGCCGGCATGAACCGCGTGTTCGGCCTGCCCGGCGGCCTGGGCATGCAGCTCGCGGTGATCGTCGTCTGCTTCGTGCTGTACATGTCCTCGAGTGCCAGTGGCGTCGACCGCGGCATCAAGTGGCTGTCGAGCTTCAACCTCGCGCTGGCCGGCGTACTGCTGCTGGCGGTGGCACTGCTCGGGCCGACCAGTTTCATCTTCGACACCTTCACCACCTCGCTGGGCAGCTATCTCGACCATCTGGTCGAGATGAGCCTTCGCATGTCGCCGTTCTCCTCGAGCACCTGGGTGGCCGACTGGACGATCTTCTACTGGGCCTGGTGGATCTCCTGGTCGCCTTTCGTCGGCGCGTTCATCGCGCGGGTTTCGTACGGGCGCACCGTGCGCGAGTTCGTGCTCGGCGTGGTCGTCGTTCCGAGCCTGCTCGGCTTCGTCTGGTTTTCCACTTTCGGCGGCACCGCACTGTGGGAGCAGATATTCGGCGGCGTCGACATGGCCGGCGCGCTCGCAACCGGTTACGAGACGGTCCTGTTCCGCATGTACGACGCCTTGCCGATGTCCGAACTGCTGTCGGGATTGACCATCGTGCTGCTGGTCATCTTCTTCGTGACCTCGGCCGACTCGGCGGTGCTGGTACTGGGCTCGATGTCGAGCGAGTCCGCCGGCGATCCGACGCTGGCGCGCAAGTTCGCCTGGGGCATCGCGATCGCGCTGATCGCCGCCGCCATGTTGATCGCCGGCGGTCTCGACGCCCTGCAGACGCTGATCACCGTGGCAGCGCTGCCGTTCACGCTGCTGATGGTCGCGGTGATGGTCGGGCTCAATCGTGTCCTGAGCCTCGAAGCACTGCGCGAGAAGGCGGAGAAGCGGCGCGCACGCCGGGCGATCGAAGACTGGATCGCCAACGAACAGCGACAGCGTGCGCTCGAGCAGGCTGCGAGCGACGCGGCGGACCGCAGCCCACCGACCGCAGCGAAGCTCCAGCGCTAGAACACTGCACTAGCTCGTACTTCTGAACGCTAAAGCCGCTCGAGGATCCGGTTGACCGATTCCAGGTCCACCGGCTTCACGAGGTGGAAGTCGAACCCGGCGTCGCGCGCCCGGCGCTGCACGTCGTCGGTGCCCCAGCCGCTGATGGCGATCAGCACCGTGGACACGAAGCTGGGATCGCTGCGCAGACGCGAAGCAACGGTGTAGCCGTCGACGCGGGGCAAGCCGATGTCGCACAGCACGACATCGGGACGGAACTGCCTGGCGATCCGCAGCGCGCCCACGCCGCTGTAGGCAGTGCGCATCTCGTGGCCCGAGGCGCCGAGCAGCAACACGAGCGTGTCGGCGGCATCGGTGTTGTCGTCGACGACGAGCATGCGCAGACGCCGCACGCCATTGATCGCGTCCGTCTGCGCGAGACCCCTCGACGATCTCGCCGGGACGTCGGCAATGACCGGAAGG
The DNA here is from genome assembly GCA_937858875.1 of uncultured Lautropia sp. Lineage (GTDB taxonomy): Bacteria > Pseudomonadota > Gammaproteobacteria > Burkholderiales > Burkholderiaceae_E > Zeimonas. Next base: position 1,660 of record CALLYQ010000532.1, read on the forward strand.
CGGATCGTGAACGTGCTTCCCTGGCCGAGGCCCGGGCTCTCTGCGCTGACCGATCCGCCGTGCAGGCTGATCAACTCGCGCACCAGCGACAAGCCGATGCCGACGCCGCCCTGTGCGCGGTCGAGCGTGCGGTCCACTTGGGCGAACAGGTCGAAGACCTGTTCCAGCATCTCCGGCGGGATGCCCGCACCGTTGTCCGACACACGAACGACGGCATCGGAGCCCTCTGCGCGCAGCACCACGCGGATCGCTCCGCCGTCGGACGTGTACTTGGCGGCGTTCGTCAGCAGGTTGCCGACGATCTGCGACAGTCGCGTGGGATCACCGAGTACCCACACCGGCGCATCGGGCAAGTCCACATGCAACGCGTGCGCTCCGGCGTCGAGTGCCGGGCCGCTGCTTTCAAGCGCGGCCTCGATGACCCGGCACATGTCCACGCGCTCGCGCTCGAGGCGCACCTTCCCGGCGGAGATGCGCGACACGTCGAGCAGATCGTCGATGAGTTTCACCAGCAGCCGGAGCTGGCGCTCCATCATCTGTCGCACACGGACCGCTTGCGCCACTTCGGAAGGGGGCAGCCGCGCGAGCGCCTGCAGGCCGGTGCGGATCGGCGCGAGCGGATTGCGCAGCTCGTGGGCGAGCGTGGCGAGGAACTCGTCCTTGCGACGATCGGCGTCGCGCAGCGCCTGTTCGGCCTCGCGCTGCGCGACCAGCTGGTCGCGAATGTCGTATTGTCGACGTCGCGCGCGAAGCGCCGCAAGCACTGCGCTGACCATCGAAGCCGTGGACACCGGGAGGTCGAGCAGCGTGAGGTTCGTCAGCGCGGCGAGCATGCGTGCCGCCGACGGCGAGCGCTCGCGGTCACGCGTCAGCAAGACCACCGGCACGTCCGACCAGGTCGGTTGCCCGCTGAGTCCAGCGAGCAGTGCGTCCATGCGCCGGGCATCGAGCGAAGCGTCGGCCACGAGAACGGCGCCGACGTCCGTGCGCAACTGCCGCAGCATCGCATCGAACCCCCGTTCCAGCGGAACCGAGCGCACACCGGCCTTTCGCAGCAGCTCGATCGTGACCTCCAGGTCGCGACGTGTCGGCGCGGCGATCAGCACGCGCATCGTCTCGTCCCGTGCCGGTTCAGTCGCCATGAGCGTGACCTGCCCTCGAGGAACCGTCCGAGCAGGCATTCTCGACGGGTACGCCGGTCAGGATGCCCCGCAGTTGCATCAAGGGTGCGCCCAGGTGCACGCCGTTCGAGTCGAACCAGATCGGCCGGATCGATTCCTCGTGCGGGCCGCTGCGCTTCTTGAGCACCGAGATCGCCTTGCGGACCGAACCCGCGTATTCGAACATCCGCATCGCAATGACGGTGTCAGCAAGGTAGCTCGAATCGATCGGCGAGTCGGAGTTCTGCGGTGTGAGGCCGCGCTGCGCCACCACGAGGAACGTAGCCACACCCTGCCCGTTCAGGTAGGCGAGCAGCTCGTGCAGTTGCGCTGTCAGGAACCCGGCCTCCGGCATCGCGTTCAGGTAGCCGTTGAGGCTGTCGATGACGACGACGGTCGCTCGATCGCGTTCTACGCACTGGCGCACGATATGAGCGAACTCGCCCGGCGTGATGTCGGCCGGGTCGACCTGCCGGATCTGGATCTCGCCGCCGCCGGTGCCCTCGCGAACCGGAATGCCGAGCGCGGCCGCACGATGCAGCAGCAGCGAGCGCACCTCGTCGAACGCGAAGACGGCCGCGTGCTCGCCGCGCTGCGCAGCGGCGGCCGCATACTGCAGCGTGACCGTCGATTTGCCGGTACCCGGCGTGCCGGAGATCAGCGTGCAGGTTCCCCGATCCACGCCACCGCCGAGCAGCTGGTCGAGCGCCGCCACGCCGCTGGCGACGGTTGCGCGCTCGAAAGCCAGGCCATGCTCGGCCGATGCAAGCCTCGGGTAGACCTCGATGCCACCAGGCACGATGCGGAAATCGTGGTAGCCGCTGCGGAAGTCGCTGCCTCGAAACTTGACCACCTGGAGCTGGCGAGCGATCGAACCATAGGCCGGAGCGCACTGCTGCAGCGACAGCACGCCGTGCGCAATGCTGTGCAGCTGCATGTCGGGCCCTTCGGACGTGCGGTCGTCGACCAGCAGCACGGTGCACTTGCGGCGCGTGAAGAACTGCTTCAGCGCCAGGATCTGGCGACGATAGCGCAACGAGCCCTGCGCCAGCAGGCGCAATTCGGACAGCGAATCGAAGACCATGCGGTCAGGGTTCGCACGCTCGACGATGTCCAGCACGCGCCGCGTCGTCTCCGTCAGTTCCACCTCGGACGGGTGGTACAGCGTGAGCTGGGAATCGACGTTCAGTTCCTCGTCGTCGCCGGCCAGCTCGGCAATCTCGAGCCCCTCGAGCGACCAGCCGTGCGATCGCGCGCCCGCCAGCAGTTCGGCACGCGTTTCGGAAAGCGTGACGTACAGGCAGCGCTCGCCATCGCGCAAGCCCTCCAGCAGGAACTGGAGCGCGAGCGTGGTCTTGCCGGACCCCGGATCGCCATCGACCAGGTAGAGCCGGTGAGTGATGAGCCCGCCGTGCAGCACGTCGTCGAGTCCGACGATTCCGGTCTTGCACCGCAGCGCTTGTGCATTGTTGGCCATCGAATGTCCTCGTGACGCGGCGCGTTCGCGTGTACCCGAGGACGCCAGCAAACGACGCGCCACTGTACGACAGTCGGCTGGCGCCGACCGGGATGGCTTCAGGGGGAACGGCCTGCGGGCCCCGCTCGAGGCCGAGGCGACGCAGCCGGATCAGCGCTTCGGCAGGTAGCTGCGTCCGTCGACGTAGGCCTTGCGCCAGCGGGTGATCCGCACTTCTCCGAACAGCCCGCCCGCGTGGAATGGGTCGGCCTCGATGAAGCGCTCCGCTTCGGCACGATCGTCGACGTCGACGATGTAGACGCCGCCGCCGGCATCCGAGCCGTCGTCGTTGAGCTTCGCACCGCAGGCGATCAGCTTCGCGACATGCTCGTCGAGGAACTCGAGGTGGGCGGCGCGCAACTGTTGCCGCAACTGCTGCTGGCCCGGCTTGTCGAAGGTCTCGATGATGTACGGCATGACTCAGTCCTTCTTGTACACGTTCAATTGCAGGCGCTCGCGCTCGATCACCGCCGCTACCGCCGGATGCTCGGCGACCTTCTGCACGTGTGCCCACAAGGCCGGAAGCGATTCCGGATCGATTCCGGCGAAGCCGCCCCAGCGCAGCAGGGTCAGCGTGTAGAAGTCGAGGAACGAGATCTTCTCGCCGCAGAACCATGGAGAAGCATGCGCGAGCCAGTTCTGGATCCGGTCCAGGTGTTGCCGGAACAGTTCGACGTTCACGCGCTTGATCTCGGCCTGCGTCGCCTCGGTCTCGGCGAACTTGTTCGGCATGAACACGTGCGTGAAGGTCGGGTGCGCGGTGTTGTTCATCCAGGCGAAGCGCGACACCGCCTGGGCACGGGCCCAAGAGTCGGTCGGCAGAAGTTCGACCTGCGGGAATTCGCGATCGAGCCAGGTGCAGATCGCGACGATCTGGGTCAGCGGCTTGCCGTCGACCTTCAGCGCCGGCACCAGGCCTTCGGGGTTCACGGCCAGATATTCGGGCGTCCTCTGCTCGCCCTTGTGCAGCTTCACCATGTGCGGCGAGAATTCCTGTCCGGTGGCCTGGCGGATCAGCTCCAGGCCGGCGTGCGGCACGAAAGAGCAGGCGCCCGGAGCAAAAAACAGTTCGATGTTCACGTAGGGTCTCCTTGTGGAATCCGGGGTAAAGCGCGTCTCTGGCCGGTCGATTCTCGCAGATCGCGTCGTCGCCGTCGTCGGCGCCGGGCCGGCCGGCCTGATGGCGGCCGAGACGATCGCCGGTGCCGGAATCCCGGTCGAAGTCTTCGACGCAATGCCCTCGGTCGGCCGCAAATTCCTGCTCGCCGGCCGCGGTGGCCTGAACCTCACGCACTCGGAGCCGCTGGCGGCCTTCGTCGCTCGCTACGGCGCACGCCGAGAGCGGATCGCTCCGATGCTCGACGTCTTCGGTCCGCAGGCACTGCGCGACTGGGCACTTTCGCTTGGTATCGAGACGTTCGTCGGCAGCTCCGGCCGCGTGTTTCCGAAGGAGATGAAGGCGGCGCCGCTGCTGCGTCACTGGCTGCACCGGCTGCGCGCCGGC
>CALLYQ010000533.1 GCA_937858875.1 uncultured Lautropia sp.
CATCGCCTGCAGCGAGCGCCGCCGGATGGCGGCGGTCACTTCTTCGCGCTTGACCGCGACGATCTTTTCGAGAATGTCGGTCGACATTGCGCCCTCCGAGCGTGCGAACGGTCTCAACTTGCGAAACGCTGCGTGAACGCGATGAAGCTCTCGAGCTTTTCGCGCGCCGCGCCGGAGGCGATCGCCTCGCGCGCACGGTCGATGCCGTCGACGATCGAGCTGGCGACGTTGGCTGCGTACAGCGCGACGCCGGCGTTGAGCGTGACGATCTCGCGCGGCGTGCCGACCTTGTTCGACAGCGCCTCGAGCACCATCTCCTTCGACTCCTCGGCGTCGCCGACCTTCAGGCCACGATTGCTGATCATTGCCAGGCCGAAGTCTTCGGGGTGGATCTCGTATTCTCGGACCTCGCCGTCCTTCAGTTCGCCGACCAGCGTGGCCGCGCCGAGCGAAACCTCGTCCATGCCGTCCTTGCCGTAGACGACGATCGCGTGCTGCGCTCCGAGCCTTTCCATCACGCGCACCTGGATGCCGACGAGGTCCGGGTGAAACACGCCCATCAGGATGTTCGGCGCACCGGCCGGATTCGTGAGCGGGCCGAGAATGTTGAAGATCGTGCGCACGCCGAGCTCGCGACGGATCGGCGCGACGTTCTTCATCGCCGGATGGTGATTCGGCGCGAACATGAATCCGACGCCGGTCTCGCGAATGCAGTCGGCTACCTGCGGCGAACTCAGCATGATGTTCGCGCCCAGCGCCTCCATGACGTCGGCCGCGCCCGATTTCGACGACACGCCACGCCCGCCGTGCTTGGCGACGATTCCGCCCGCCGCGGCGACGACGAAGCTCGATGCGGTCGAGATGTTGAAGGTCTGCGCACCGTCGCCGCCGGTACCGACGATGTCGACGAAGTTCGGGCCGACCTCGACCTGCACCTTGTTCGCGAATTCGCGCATGACCTGCGCGGCGGCGGTGATCTCGCCGATCGTTTCCTTCTTGACGCGCAGGCCCGTCAGGATCGCGGCCGTCATTGCCGGCGACATTTCGCCGCTCATGATCATCCGCATCAGCTTCAGCATCTCGTCGTGAAAAATCTCGCGATGCTCGATGCAGCGCGTCAGCGCTTCTTGCGCGGTGATCGTCATCTCAATTCTCCAGGAAGTTCTTCAGCAGCGCATGGCCGTGTTCGGTCAGGATCGATTCGGGGTGGAACTGCACGCCTTCGACCGCAAAGTCGCGATGGCGAAGGCCCATGATCTCGCCGTCGGCCGTCCACGCGGTGATCTCGAGGCAGTCGGGCAGCGAGTCGCGCTCGACCGCCAGCGAGTGGTAGCGGGTCACCGTGAACGGATTGGGCAGGCCGCGAAATACACCGGCCCCGGTATGCTCGACCGGCGACACCTTGCCGTGCATGACCTGTGTCGCGCGCACGACGCGGCCTCCGAAGGCCGCGCCGATCGACTGATGGCCCAGGCAGACGCCGAGGATCGGGATCTTTCCGGCGAAGCGCTCGATCAGCGGAACCGAGACGCCGGCTTCGTTCGGCGTGCACGGTCCGGGCGAGATCACGATGCGGGCCGGGGCGAGACGCTCGATGCCGTCGAGGTCGATCGCGTCGTTGCGCACCGTTTGCACGTCTTCACCGAGCTCGCCGAAGTACTGGACGAGGTTGTAGGTGAAGCTGTCGTAGTTGTCGATCATCAGCAGCATGTCGGCGCCTTGGATACTTGTTCTTGCTTGCGTAGGTAGGCGGAATGATCCATGTTCGGCTCGTTCTCGACAGGAGAAACGATGTGAAACCTTGCAGAGAACGCAGCACGCGCAGGCGCCGTGCCGCCCTGCTGATCGGCGCCGCGTTGGCGGCCACGGTGCAGGTGGCGCGTGCAGAAAATCCGCAGGACCGCTACTGGGTGCGGTTGGAGTACTTCCTGCCGTCGATCGAATCGTCGGCGCGCCTCGATCCTTCGCGCACCGCAGCCACCGGTGCCACGCTCAGCATGGAGGACGACCTTGGCCTGCGCGACCGCAAAGGCACCCCTTACGTGTTGCTCGGGACCCGCCTGGGCGAGCGATGGCGGCTGGAATTCGAGTACTACAGGCTGCGCCGAAGCGGCAGCCGCATACTCGACCGCGACATACCGTGGGGCGATCAAGCCTATTCGCTCTCGACCCGACTCGACACCGAATTCGAAAGCACCGTGTACCGCCTCGTCGTCGGCTGGTCGTTCCTGCGCTCGCCGGTCGCCGAGGCGGGCGTGGCGCTCGGGCTGCACGCGACCGAGTTCGAGCTGGCGCTGGATGGGCAGACAGCGATCGGCTCGAGCGCCTCGCGGGCGACCGACCGACGCGATCAGCTCGTCCCGCTGCCCACCGTCGGCCTCTACGGCAGCTACGCCCTGTCCCCGCACTGGGTCCTGCGCGCCCGGCTGGACCGCCTTTCGCTCAGCTACAAGGAATACGACGGTGCCCTGACGAACCTTCAGGCCGGGGTGGACTGGCGCTTCGCGAAGCACTGGAGTCTCGGGGTCAGCTATCGGCTGGTCCACTACTCGCTGGAGCTGTCGCGGCCACGATTCGACGGCGCACTGAAGTACCGGTTTCACGGGCCCTCGATCCATATTTCCGCGACCTTCTGATGCCTGCAGCCTGGGCTTAGAGGAATCGCGGGTGCTGGTATCGACCGGGCTCCCCTCAAATCTGCCCATCGAGACCAGCCTGTACGAGTTCGGCTGCACGCAGCACCGCGCGCGCCTTGTTCTCGGTTTCCTGCCATTCGCTTTCCGGCACCGAATCGGCGACGACACCGGCGGCCGCCTGAACGTACAGCGTGCCGTCCTTGATCACGCCGGTGCGGATCGCAATCGCCAGGTCGAGGTCGCCGAGAAACGAGATGTAGCCGCAGGCGCCGCCGTAGATGCCCCGCCTGACCGGCTCGAGCTCGTCGATGATCTCCATCGCGCGGATTTTCGGAGCGCCGCTCAGCGTGCCGGCCGGGAAGGTCGCGCGCAGCACGTCGATCGGGCCCATGTCGGGCTTCAGCTTGCCCTCGACGTTCGAGACGATGTGCATCACGTGCGAGTACTTCTCGATGACGAGCTGATCGGTGACCTTGACGCTGCCGGTCTCGGCGATGCGGCCGATGTCGTTGCGCGCCAGGTCGATCAGCATCACATGCTCGGCGATCTCCTTCGGATCGGCGAGCAGCTCGCGCGCGAGCGCTTCGTCCTGCGCCGGCGTGCCGCCGCGCTTGCGCGTGCCGGCCAGCGGCCGGATGGTGACCTTGTCGCCGTCGGGCTCGCGCTCCTGGCGCACGAGGATCTCGGGCGAGGCGCCGACGATGTGGAAGCCGCCGAGGTTGTAGAAATACATGTACGGCGAAGGATTGATCGAACGCAGCGCGCGGTACAAGGTCAGCGGCGAATCGCGAAACGGCTTTTCGATCTGCTGCCCGATCTGCACCTGCATCACGTCGCCGGCCATGATGTAGTCCTTGGCCTTGTTCACCGCCGCCAGGTAGTCGGCCTTCGCGAATTCGCGCTTCGTTTCGGTCTCGTAGCTCGGCTTGAACGAAGGCACGTCGACCGGCCGCGACAGCTGCACGTAGAGTTCGCGCAACCGCTTGCGAGCGCGCTCGTAGGCTTCGGCCTCGGCGGGATCGGCGTAGACCATCAGGTAGATCTTGCCGGTCACGTTGTCGATGATCGCCAGCTCTTCGGTGAGCAGCAGGAAGATGTCGGGTACGCCGACCGGATCGCGCTTGCGCGTGCCGGCCAGCCTCGGTTCGATCCAGCGGACCGTGTCGTAGGCGAAGTAGCCGGCCAGCCCGCCGCAGAAACGCGGCAGGCCGGGGCGCACCGCGACCTTGAAGCGCTTCTGATAGGCGTCGACGAAGTCGAGCGGATTGCCTTCGAAGCGCTCGACGACCTCGCCGCGGCGCACGACCTCGGCGCCGGTGTCGCTCGAGCGGATGATCGTACTGGCGGGCAGACCGATGAACGAGTAACGGCCGAAACGCTCGCCGCCGACCACCGACTCGAGCAGGAAGCTGTACGGCTTGTGCGCGAGCTTCAGGTACAGCGACAGCGGCGTATCGAGATCGGCGAAGCACTCGAGCAGCAGCGGAATGCGGTTGTAGCCCTGCGCTGCGATCGCCTTGAATTCGAGTTCGGTCATGTGGCCCTCTGCGGGTGCTCGCCGTGACGCGGCGGCCATCGATCGGCGAGCCGGGCGCCGACGGCGGCGCGGAAAACAGGTACTTGGGTAGCGATCCGGAGCGCGGCGCCTTGCCGACGCTCAGCGGGCTCGTCGAGCCCGCGGCGACACCGGCCTGCGCCGGCGCGCGGTGCAGGCGATCAGCGCCAGCACCACCAGCGCCACGAACGCCTGCGAAGGGTCGTGGAACGCGAGGACAGACGGATCGGAAGGGAACGCATCGGGTATCCGTAGCGGAGTCGACAGTTCAGGGTCCGGCAGATATTAGCAGCTTGCCGCCGGCGCAGCCCTCTCGGCCAGCCACCCGGGCACTTCGGCCAGCGAGGCGACGATGCCGTCGGCGTCGATCGACTCGACCGGGCGCCCTTCGTTGTAGCCGTAGGGCACGACCAGTATCGGGATGCCGGCCGAGCGCGCGGCGGCGGCGTCGTTGACCGAATCGCCGATCGCCAGCATGTGCCCTGGCGCGATGCCGAGACGCTCGCATGCATGCAGCATCGGCAGAGGATCGGGCTTGCGCCGAGACAGCGCATCGCCGCCGACGATGATCTCGAAGGCGTCGGCGAGGCCGGTACGCTGCAGCAGTGCGTCGGAAAAAGCCTGCGGCTTGTTCGTCACGCAGGCCAGCCGCAGGCCGCGTGCACGCATCGCCGCGAGCCCCTCCCGAACGCCGGGATAGACCCGCGCGTGGCGGCCGTTCTCGCGGCCGTAGTGTCGATAGAACGCCTGGACGGCAGCCTCCGCCAGCGCGGGCTCGGCTCGTCCGTCGAACTCGCCGGTCAGTGCGCGATGCACGAGCACTTCCGAGCCCTTGCCGACATAGGCCGCGACACGCTCGATCGGCAGTTCGTCGCGACCGAGCTCGACGAGCATCGCGTTGACGCCGGCCGCAAGGTCGGCAACGGTATCGAGCAGCGTCCCGTCGAGATCGATGATCGCGCCCAGCGCCGGAAACGGCGGCGGATTCACTCCCCCTTCCCCCTTCCCCCTTCCCCCTTCCCCTCCTCGAGCGCCGCACGAAAACGCGAGATCACGCCGCGATAGCCGCCGTCGGCGTCGGGCGCTCCGAACACGGCCGAGCCGGCAACGAAGGTGTCCGCGCCGGCGCGCGCGATCTGCGCGATGTTGTCGAGCTTCACGCCGCCGTCGATCTCGAGCCAGATCGGCTGGCCGCCGGCCGAGACGTGCGCGTCGATACGCTCGCGCACGGCCGCCAGTTTGGGCAGCGCCGACCCGATGAACGACTGGCCGCCGAAGCCGGGATTGACCGACATCAGCAGGATCAGGTCGAGCCGATCCATCACGTGGTCGAGGCAGTTCAGCGGCGTGGCCGGATTCAGCACCAGGCCGGCGCGACAGCCGGCGTCGCGGATCAGCGACAGCGTGCGGTCGACGTGCTCGGACGCCTCGGGATGGAACGAGATCAGGTTCGCGCCGGCCCTCGCGAAGTCGTCGACCAGCCGGTCCACCGGCCGCACCATCAGGTGCACGTCGATCGGGATCGACACGTGCGGACGGACTGCAGCGCAGACCATCGGGCCGACCGTCAGGTTCGGCACGTAATGGTTGTCCATCACGTCGAAATGCACGAGGTCGGCGCCGGCCGCCTCGAGCGCCCGGACCTCTTCGCCAAGGCGCGCGAAATCGGCCGAGAGGATGCTCGGCGCAATGCGGAACGTGGGCGCGGCATTCGACTTGCTGGACATGGGTGGACGGCGTACTTGTCTACAATCGTCGGATTCTAACGAGTCGGAGACTCCAGCATCGTGCCCGCCAGCCGCTACCGAGTTCGCGTCGAAGTGCAGAGCCGCTACCTGCCCGAGCAGTCGGAGCCCGAGTCGGGCCGCTATGCCTTCGCCTACACCGTCCGGATCACGAACACCGGCGACGTGCCCTCGCAGCTGATCTCGCGCCATTGGCTGGTCAGCGACGAAACCGGCCGGCTGGTCGAGGTCAAGGGGCTAGGCGTGGTCGGCCAGCAGCCGCTGCTCAAACCCGGCGAGAGCTTCGAGTACACGAGCGGCAGCCAGATCGGCTCGCCCAACGGATCGATGCGCGGCAGCTATTTCTTCGTTGCCGAAGACGGCCATCGATTCGATGCCGAAATCGCCGAGTTCGACTTGAACATGCCGCGCACGCTGCACTGAGTGCCGTGTCACTTCTTTCCGCGCAGTCATTTCTTGCCGCGCATCGTCCACCAGACGAAGAACAGCAACAGCGCGAGGACACCGCCGGCCTCGAGGAACAGGATCCAGGTATCCGCCAACTCGGCGCTCCATCGGACTCACGGAGCGTAGATTCTAGCCGGCGCCACCAGGGCCGGCTGGCGGTGGCTGCAATGCTGGTGGCGTTATCGGCGACCGGCTGTGGTGTGCAGGCGCAGGCCCGGATCGAGCCCGTCGACAGTGGCCGGCGCGGCGCGATGCCTGTCGACCAGCTTCCGGGATGGCAGCGCGACGGCCTTGATGGACTCGGCGATGCGCTGCGGCGGCAGTGCGCGCTGCGAACGCCGCCGGCACCCTGGCCGGCGCTGTGCAAGGAGCTCCCGCCGATCTCTGCGGACGCCGCGAAGCTGCGCAACTGGATCGAAACCCGCTTCGTCGCCAGGCCCTTGACCGGCGCCGACGGCCGCGCGGCCGGCCTGATCACCGGCTACCACGAGCCGCTGCTGACCGGCAGCCGGCGACGCGAGTCGCCATCGCAGGTACCGCTGTACCGACGCCCCGCCGATCTCGCGGCGAGCGGCGATGCGCGTCATCGCGTCGTGAACGGTCGGCGAACTGCCTACCCGACGCGCGCCGAAATCGAAGGCGGCGGGCTGCTCGATGGCAGCGAACTGGTCTGGCTCGACGAGCCGGTCGAAGCCTTCTTCCTGCAGGTCCAGGGCTCGGGCCGAGTCCGTCTGCGCGACGGTTCGACGCTGCGTGTAGGCTTTGCCGACCACAACGGTCATCGCTACCGGGCGATCGGCGCGGTCCTGGTCGAGCGCGGCGAAATCCCGCGTGGCGAAGTCGACGCCCCGCGGATCAAGGCCTGGCTGCGGTCGAATCCGGAACGCGCGCGCGAGGTCATGCACAGCAACCCGCGCTACATCTTCTTTCGCGAACTGCCCGCCAGCGCAGATGCCGACGCCGGCCCGCCGGGTTCGCTCGGCGTGCCGCTGACGCCGATGCGTTCGGTCGCGACCGACCCGGCCTTCGTGCCGCCGGGCGCGCTGCTCTATCTGGAGACTCGCTATCCGGACGATGGCCGCCTGCTGGCCCGCGCGATGCTGAGCCAGGATCGCGGCGCGGCGATCCTGGGCGGTGTGCGCGCCGACATCTTCTTCGGTGCCGGCGACGAAGCCGAGAGGCTGGCCGGCCTGATGCAGGAACCGGGTCGGATCTGGCAGCTGGTGCCGCGCCTCAGCGCACCGAGTACTCGGCCAGCATCTGGCTGAAACGCGCCGGCGGCACGTAGCCGACCAGCCGCCTGCCGTTGGGGAAGAACACGACCGGCGTGCCGGTGATGCCGAGCTTGCGGGTCAGTTCGCGGACCGCTTCGAGCGAGGTATCGCAGGTGCCGGCGTTGTCCGGCACCTTGCCCTGCACGAGCAGGTCGTTCCAGGCCTGCGCCTTGTCGGGAGCACAGAGCGCCTTGCGCGCCTTCGATTCGGAGTCGGCCGCGAGGAAGGCCATCGGGAAGGTGTGGATCGTGACGTTGTCGAGCTTCAGCAGGTCGGCGCGCAGCCGCTTGCAATAGCCGCAGTTCGGATCCTCGAAGACGGCGATCCGGCGCTCGCCCTTGCCGTTGACCTGCTGGAACGCGAGCTCCAGCGGCAACTCTGAAAAATCGATCGCCATCAGGTCATCGACACGCTCCTGCGTGAGGTTGCGCCGGCTCTGCAGGTCGATCAGGTCGCCGTTCATGAAGATGTAGCGGCCCGTTTCGTCGATGTAGATCAGGTCGGAGCCGATCCGAGCCTCGAGAATGCCCGGCAGCGGCGTGCGCCGCAGCTCGTCGAGCGTATGGCCGCCGCTGAGCCCGCCGAGGGCCTTGTTGACGGCGGCGACGCTTTCGGCCGGAATCGTCGGATCGCTCGCGGTCTTCGCCGGCTCGCCGGGTTTCGGCGGTGCGGCGGCCTGCGCGGGCACCGAGCCTTGAGCGTGCGCGGGTTCGGTCGACCAGGTGGCGAAAATCGCTGCAGCCAGCGCGGCCACGGACAGCGCCAGCGCCGACACCACCATCAGCCGGCCGCTACGCTTCGCAGTCTCGGGCCGGGACTGCAACGGATCGAGGGAATCGGTTTTGGACATCGAGAACATCCTGATAAGCGGCCGGGCGGAATCGGACATCATGATCGACCGGCACGCGCGTACGCGCACGTCGATCCCGTTCGTCTAGCGCACGGCCTGGGAAACGAGCAATCTCCTGATCGGACCCGAGGCCGCGACGGCGCGCCATCCGACGCCGCGCAGCGCGCGCAGCGGCCGGCCGAACGGTCCGCGCGAAAGCGCCGATCCGGGATCGAACAACTGCTGAAGGCTGTCGGTCGCAACGCGCATCGCGAGCACCGGCTCGGCACGCGCGCGTTCGTAGCGGCGCAGCAGCATCCGCTCGCCGGGATCGCGCGGCCCTTCGCGGCTGCGCAGCATATCGGCCAGCGCCTGCACGTCGCCGAAACCGAGGTTCATGCCTTGGCCAGCCAACGGATGAACGACGTGCGCCGCGTCGCCGACCAGTGCGACCCGCGGCGCAATCATCGAGTCGACGCGACCGAGCCGCAGCGGCCAGCCGGCTGCAGCGCCGATCGGCGTCATCGCGCCGAGCACGCGGCCGGACATTTCCTCGACGCGACGCGCGAGCGCCTGCGTGTCGATCGCAAGCAGCTCGTCGGCCAGCGCGTGAGGGGCCGACCAGACGATGCTGCAGCGGCCGGCCGGATTCGAGGCGGCCCCTGCCGGCGTGACCGGCAGCGGCAGCAGGGCGAGCACGCCGTGCTCGCCGAACCACTGGTAGGCGCAGTCGCGATGCGGCAGTTCAGTATCGAAGTTGGCTACGACGGCGCGCTGCGGATAGTCGTTCAGCGAGGCGCCGATACCGGCCAGGTCGCGAACCCGCGAGTTGGCGCCGTCGGCACCGACAACCAGCCGTGCGCTGAGGCTGCGGCCATCGTCGAGCACCAGTCGCGCGAGTGCGGGATCTGCCCCGGTGTCCAGCGAAGCCAGCGCCGACTGGAAGCTCGCCAAACCTGCGAAGCGACAGGCCTGGGCCAGCGCCCGGCCGAGGTTACGGTTCTCGACGATCCAGGCAAGCGCGTCTATCCGGGCTTCCCAGGCGCTGAAATGCAGCTCGCCGCCGCCGGACGGAGCGCGCGGCCAGATCCGCATGTCGTGAACCGGCGCGATGCGCGCCTCGTCCATCGCCTGCCAGACACCGAGTGCGTCGAGCAGTCTGCGCGATGAAGGCGACAAGGCAAAGACACGGTTGTCCCACCCGTCGTCGGCCAGCGGCGATGCTGCGGTGAAGCCGGCGCCGCCCTGCGCCGAAGTCTCGGTGCCCGGCGCGTCGGGCCCGACCATGGCCACGCGCAGGCCCAGTCGCGACAGCGCCAGGCCCGTCGCAAGCCCGACCGTGGCGCGGCCGACGACGGCGACGTCGAATACCGAAACGTAAGACGAACGGTCCATCGGAAGATTATAGGTGGCGCGCGTACCGGCACCGCCGGGGATCGGCTTCGATGAAGTGGCGGCAGTCGGATTCTGCTATCATGCGCGGCTCACATGCGGCCAAGTAGCTCAGTTGGTAGAGCAGAGGACTGAAAATCCTTGTGTCGGCGGTTCAATTCCGTCCTTGGCCACCAACAGACTCGAGGGGTTGGCCGCGCAGTTGGCCGACCCCTTTCCTTTTTCGTCGGTCGTGCAGCCAACTGATGGCTCCGAACAGCGATCCTACCGGCCAGTCGGCCGACCCGAACCCGGCTCCCTGATCGTGAACCAGTACACCCACGCCAGGATCGCGACCTGCAGCGGCGCGCACACGAGCAGGTACACCGGCCCCCAGGCGTGGCCGCCCATCGGCACGCGCTCGATCGCCGCGTAAACGTTCGCCGGAAAGAAGAGCACCAGCACCACGGCGGCAAGCCATCCCGCAAGTCGGCGCGTCCTGGGCACGAAGAAAGCGATCGCGATCGCGAATTCCAGAAAACCGGTCAGGTAGATCAGCGGGATCCGGGCCGGAACCCACTGCGGAAGCATCTGCGCCATCGGCTCGGCAAGCGTGAAATGCCCGATGCCAGTGAACACGAAGAGCAGGCCGAGCCCGAGCGCGCCGGCGCTGCGCAGATCGATGCCCGGACCGGACCATCCTACTTTCGCCACCACCACAACAACAGCGAGATCACCACCGAGACCACGATCGAGGTCATCAGCGGAAAATGGAAGCTGAAATTCTCACGTTCGATCAGAAATCGATCACCGAGAGATCGAGCGGAAACTGCTTTTCGCGCCTCGCCGGTTCGGCGAACAGCGCCGACGACCACGATCGATCGAACTGGACCGCCAGCGCCGGCGGAACCTGCCCCGCATGGCCGAAGCGATCGATCACATAGGGCAGCCCGCTGGAGCCGAGCACCGAAGGGCTGTCCATGACATGGAAATGCAAGTGCGGCGCCGACGTGTTGCCGGTATTTCCCACCTCGCCCAGCACCTGGCCGCGGGTTACGCGGTCACCGACTCGCACTGCCACGGAGTTCTTCTTCAGGTGCGCGTAGAACGCGTAGCGGCCTTGCCCGAGATCGAGCGTGACGTGATTGCCGTCGACATTCTGCAGCGTGATCGTGGCAGGGTCGGGGAGCTTCGGAGGCGTCTGGTCGTCGAGGTCGTCGACCACGTCGACGACCGTGCCATCGGCAACCGCGATGACCTCGGCCGCGTAGGCGGTGTAGTTGTGCACGTCGGTGTCGTCACCGTCGACGGTGCGGCCTTGCGCGTTCATGCGAATCCAGTCGATCGCGAATCGTTGGGCAAAGTGCACTGCGCCGTTTACCGGCAGGCCGGCGCCGCGATGCGCACCGCCGGCATCGCAGCATCCGTTGTAAGCGACCCAGCCAGTGCCGCGAAGCGGCGGACCGATCACCAGCGGCGCGCTCGTGTCGAGCACCAGCGGAGCGAGGTCGTAGCGCTGCTGCGCCGGGCGAGGCGAAGTGACGTTGGTGCTTGCGGCGAGCAGGTCGATGCGGTGACGCAGCGTGGCAGGGATGTCGGCGAGGTCGTCGAAGCGCAGGTCGACCAGAAGCTGGCGGACGTTATCGAGGGCAATGGCGGGCTCGGCCGGCCGACCGGACAATGAGCGCAGCCGCTGCCGCAGCTCGCTGCCCTCGAAACTCGCGTGGCTGCGCTGCCCGTTGTCGTCGACCACCGCCACGCGCTGCAGCGTCGCGGCGACCGGTCGCGTATTCGCGAAGCGGATCTCGTATACGGCGTGCAGCTTGCCGTCGGTGCCTTGCACGATCTGGACCGACGGCGTTGTGACTTCGGCGACCAGCGGCGTGTAACGATCTTCTGGCACGGCTGCCTTCGGAGTGTCGTCCGGGCTTGCCCCACCGGAAACGCAGCCGCCCAGCAAGGTGCCCGAAGCGCAGATCGCAAGCAGCGGATGCAGGAGGAGGCGGGATGAGTTCATCGGAAGCTCCGGTGACCTTGTTCGCACTGCATCATGAGGAGGCTGTCCGACCATCGCAAGGGTCCGACAGCCTCCGGGGGCCGCTGCAGCCCGGTCCACAAAATATGTTCGACGACCTCGACGGGGCCTCGCGCCCGCCGGCTTTCTATATCATTTCCGCTACCATCTGCCGAACGGCATCGCGGCTCGAGTGCCCGCGACCGGAGAGTCAGAACAACGATGATCGACAAAGCCGCGCTGCCCGCCTCGGTTCGCTCACCGCTCGATGCGATCACGATCGAGAAGGCGGCCCGCCGTTTCGACATCCCCTGTGGCGACGGCACGATGGTCTGGCGCTGCTGGGGCGAAGGCGAGCCGATCGTACTGCTGCACGGCGGCTCCGGCAGCTGGACGCACTGGGTGCGCAACATCGCTGCGCTGGTGAACGCCGGGCGCCAGGTCTGGATTCCCGACCTGCCCGGCTTCGGCCAATCGGCGCGCCCGCCGGTCGGCGGCGACGCCGACGCACTTCCGGAGCCGGTTGAATCGGCGATGCGCGAACTGCTCGGCGACGCCGCGATCGACCTCGTCGGCTTCTCGTTCGGCGGCATGGTCGCCGGGCTCATCGCCGACCAGTATCCGAACCGCGTGCGCCGCCTGGTGCTCGTCGGTGCGCCGGCGCTGGGAGTGAATTCCGGATGGAAGCTGGTGCTGAAGCGCTGGAACCATCTCGAACCCGGCAAGGAGCGCGACGCGATTCATCGCGAGAACATCGGCCGGATGATGCTGGCCAGGCCGGAATCGATCGACGAGCTGGCGATCGCAGTGCATTCGGGCAATCTGCCGCGCGACCGGATGAAACTGCGCCGCCTGTCGCGCACCGACATCCTTCGTCGCACGCTGCCGAACATTCGCTGTCAGGTCCACGGCATCTGGGGCAGCGAAGACGTGCTCTATCGCGGCGTGCAGGACCAGCTGGCACCGGCGCTGGCCTGCGCGCCGGACTTCCGCGGTCTCGTACAGATTCCCGGCTCCGGACACTGGGTGCAGTTCGAAGACGCAGCCGCGTTCGACCAGGCGCTCGCGGCTGCCTTGCGAGGCTCGGCATGAACAGACACGCGACACTGCGCGCCGCCTTCGCGGCGATCCTGGTCTCCGCGGCCGGAGCGGCCGCAGCCCATCCCGGCATCGACGGCGGCGCACACCATGGTTTTCTGGGCGGCTTCGCCCATCCGTTCACCGGCCTCGATCACCTGGTCGCCATTCTCGCGGTCGGCTTCTGGAGCGCCTCGCTGGGCCGGCGCGGCTGGCAGGTAGCCGCGGCCTTTCCGTTCGCGATGCTGGCCGGCGCGCTGCTAGCCGTCGGCGGCTTCGCAGTGCCGGCGATCGAACCGATGATCGCCGTCTCGCTGCTGGTCGTCGGACTGCTGACCGCGATGCGGACCCCGATTGCCGAGCCGGCCGCTGCCGCGCTGGTCGTCGCTGTTCGGCATGGCACTGCTCGTGCCGCTGCTGGCGCGCTGAGGCAGCCGCCGCGGCGCTACTGCACGAGTTCCGCGCGAATCCCGCGCAATACCGTCTGCAGCCTCGCCGCGTTGTCCGGCCCGACGCGGATCATCAGCTTACGCCCGGCCGACAGCCGCTGCAGCTTCGGGTCGGCGAATTCGTAGTGCACTCGTGGCTGGACGAGCACGATCGGCCCTTCGGGTTTCGGCGCGGACAGCATGTCGTCGATCGCTTCGATCACGCGATCGTTGAAATGCCCCTTCGGAAAGCCCATCGCCCGGTACTCCTGCTGCAGCAGCGGGTAGAAGCGCAGATACAGCGAGACCATCGTCTTGGCGCCGAGTTGTTCGACGAAGCCGGTGAAGGCGTCGTAGCGCGCGTAATTGGCCGGCGACAGCGTCATGCGACCGTTCTCGTCGCCGATCGCCAGCGGCCCGGGGATCCTTTGCACGGCGCTGTACTGCGCCGGGACCAGCTCGCGCGGCAGGTTGTCGACAGTGACGACGAATCTCCGCGTGAAGTGGCCGATGTTGCCGTAGCGGCCGAGTTCTGCCCGATCGGCCACACCGCTGAGCGCCTCGAGGATCGGTTCGTCGCTGGTGGCC
>CALLYQ010000534.1 GCA_937858875.1 uncultured Lautropia sp.
CCCGCCACAGGATCTGCCGCGGCGACGCACCCAGCGTCTGGCAGAACTCGACCAGCTCGCGCTCGACGCTGCGCCCGCCCTTGTAGGTGTTGAAGAAGACCAGAAAGAACACGACGAACCACGAGGTCACGACCTTCGACGCCAGCCCCAGCCCGAAGAACATCGTGATCAGCGGCACGAAGGCGATGCGCGGCATCGAGTTGAAGGCGACGATGAACGGATTGAGCACGTCGGCCAGCGTGCGGTTGCGGCTCAGCGCCATGCCGACGACGAAGCCGCTGCCGACGCCGACGACCAGCCCCCACATCGTCGCCTCGAGCGTCAGCCACAGATGCGGCCAGACCGATTGCGGGCCCGGCTGCAACCATTCCCACAGCCGTATCGCCACGCGCGACGGCTGGCTGATGAAGAACGGATCGAAGGCCGTGTTCTCGACGAACCACGGGATCCGCGTCAGCAGTTCCCAGGCGCCGAGCAGCATGGCCAGGATTCCGATCTGCCAGCCGGTGATGCGCAGCCGTCGCCGGCTGGCCGCGCGGCGCTCGGCGGCGAGGTAGGCATCGTGGCTGGCCGGCGTCATCAGGCGGCCGCGCGGAACTGCTGGCCCAGCACGCTCCAGATGTGCCTGAAGTGCGCGAGGAAGCGTTCGCTCTCGCGCAGTGTGAACACGTCACGCGGGTGCGGGATGGCGATCCGCTCGTCGAGCAGCACGCGGCTCGGCGGCGACGACAGCACGACGACGCGATCCGACAGCGTGATCGCTTCGTCGAGATCGTGCGTGACCATCACGACGGTCTGGCCGAGCTTGCGCCAGATCTCCATCAACTCGCGGTGCAGGTGCGTCTTCGTATGCGTGTCGAGCGCGCCGAAGGGTTCGTCGAGCAGCAGGATGCGCGGCTCGACGGCCAGGCTCATCAGCAGCGCGACGCGCCGGCGCATGCCGCCCGACAACTGGTGCGGATAGGCGTCGGCAAAGGCGCTCAGGTGGCCGAGTTCGAGCAGTTCGTCGATGCGCGCGCGGATCCGGTCTTCGGGCCAGGACTGGAAGCGCAGCCCCAGCGCGACGTTGCGCCGCACCGTGTACCAAGGCAGCAGCGTGTCCTTCTGGAAGATGTAGCCGAGCGCCGGCGGCACCTGGCCGGCGACGCGCTTGCCATCGACCTCGATGCTGCCGGAACTCGGCGGCAGGAAGCCGGCGATCATGTTCAGCAGCGTGCTCTTGCCGCAGCCCGACGGGCCGACGATCGAAACGAACTCGCCGGCAGCGATCGACAGCGACACCGAGCCGACGGCCGCCACGCTGCCGCTGCGCGACTCGTAGGTCTTGCCGACTTCGCGCAGCTCGATCATCGAGGCATCAGGTCTTGCTGCGCGCCTTGCGCACGAAACTCATGTCGGCGCAGCGCGAGTAAGGCACCGTCTTCATCTGCTCGTTCGAGAACTGGCGGCCCTCGCCCATGATCTGCGCCATCCGGTCATAGGCGTCCTCGGTGATCAGGTTGTCCTTCAGCCAGACCGTTTCCTTGTACAGCGCGACCGCCTTCAGTACGGAATCCTTCGACAACGCGCTCATGTAGTCGCCGTGCACGAGTTCGGTGATCTGTTCGGCCGTGCTGTCGTTGATCAGGTCCTGCGCCCTGACCAGCCCGCTGACGAACGCCTGAACGAACTCCGGCCGCTTGTCGATCGTCTCGCGCAACGTGTAGGCGGCGATGCCGGGCACGTCGCCGCCGACGAATTCGTTCCAGACGGCATCCTGCGAGGCATCGAAGATCGGCACACCCCAGCCTTCGAGCACCGCCTGCTCCATCATCGACGCGGTGGCCATCGTGGCCGCGACCGAACCGGTCTTCAGCGCGCCGAGCATCGTCGCCAGGTCGCCGAGCGGCCGGATGTCGACGCGATCGGCAATGCCGGCGCGCTGCATCAGGTAGACGGCCATCAAGGCGGTGACCGAACCCGGCTGCGTGGCGCCGACGCGCTGCCCGGCCAGATCCTTCAGCGAACGGAACTTGCCGCTGTCGAAGTCCTCCTTGCGCACCAGCACGTTCGCATAGGTCATCCGGCGATCGAAGCCGAAGACGAGCACCGCGGGCTTGCCGGCGATCGTCAGCGCCGGCGCCGCGGTGGCGGCCGTCGCGCCGAACTGGATCTGGCCGGCGGCCAGCATCTGGTTCGTGCGCGGCCCGCTCTGCGAATTCAGGTACTCGACGTCGAGGCCGGCTTCGCCGAAGTAGCCCTGCTTCAGCGCGACATAGCCGGCAGTGAAGATCGGATCGATGCTGCCCTGGCCGTAGACGGCCTTGCCCAGGCGCGGCTGCGCGCTCGCCGCCGATGCGCCGAGCAGGCTTGCGCCCGCGAAGCCGGCACGGGTCAGAGCCGTGCGAGTCAGCGCGGCTCCGGTCATGGCGCCGGCGGCCCCGAGCAGCCGGCGTCGGCCGGCCGAATACGGACTGCGTTGCGATCTGGTCATCTGCGTCGAACCTCGCGGTGTGCACGAATTGCCGCAACGTTAACAGCCTCGCGCCCCGGCCGGCCCCGCATGCCGCCCAAACCTGAACCTTCGCGCTCCTTGCGCGGCATCAAATGCAAATGAAGATACGTATGTTTATCATCTACTGACTCAGCAGCCATGCCACCCCAGGCCCCCGCCGCGGCTCCAACGACGAAAACGACGCCAATCCAAAAAAGGGAGTAATCCATGCCTCTCGCGCGCCCGGACACCTCCCGGGGCACCTCGCAACCGGCCTCGCCATCGCCCTTGCCTTGTCCGGCACGGCGCTCGCTCAGGACGCCGGCAAGCGGGGCAACGAGTCGCAGAACGAGCCCGACGCCAGGCTGCCGCAGGTCACGGTCACAGCGACCCGCTCCGACCATGAGGTGCGCACCGCACCAGCCTCGGTCACGCTCGTGCCCAGGGAGGAGTTCGAGACCCGCAACGCATCGAACCTGCTCGAGGCCGTGCGCGGCACGCCGGGCATCACGCTGCAGCCGCGCCAGGTCGGCGGACGCAAGACGATCGCGCTGCGCGGCCTCCAAGGCCGGCACACGCTGACCTTGAGCGACGGCCGCCGGATCTCGCCCAGCGACGACGTCGTCGGCCATTCCGACTACCAGTACGGCTGGCTGCCGATGTCGGCGATCGAGCGCATCGAGGTGATCCGCGGCCCGATGTCGACGCTCTACGGCTCCGAAGCGCTGGGCGGCGTCATCAACATCATCACGCGCCAGCCGACCGATCGCTGGATCGGCGCGGCCTCGCTGACCGGCACCGAACTCACGAGCGGCAGCGGCGGCGACGGTCATCGCGGCGGGCTGTTCGCGGCCGGCCCGGTCACCGAACGGCTCGGCCTGCGGCTGTCGGCCGAAGCCTCGCGCATGGCCCCGGTGCCGCTGAAGGAGGATCGCCGCTACGACGAGATCGAGGGCAGCAAGGCACGCAGCGTGTCGGTCGGCGGCAGCTTCCGGATCAACGACGAGCAGCAGATCGAAGCGAACCTGGCCAGCGGGCGCGAAGAGCGTTACTACAACGACGTCGACCGCGCCGGCACCGTCTACGAAAGCCGCTATCCGATCGAGCGCACGCAGACACATCTGGCCTGGATCGGACGATTCTCGACCTGGCACGGGCAGCTTCGCGCCTATCGCAGCGAGATCGACATCCGCAACGAGCGCACGATGGGCGTCGCGCCGACGCGGCCGCAGAACCTGAAGGACGAGGTGATCGACGGCTTCGCGGCGCTGCGCCTGGGCAATCACACGCTGACCTTCGGCGGCGAAGTGCGCGACGAGACCCTCGAGAACGCCGGCCTCGTCGGCGGCAAGGACAGCGCGCTGCACAAGGCGCTGTTCATCCAGGACGAACTGCCGCTGGGCCACCAGGTCGTGCTGACCGCCGGCGTGCGCGCCGACCATCACGAGCTCTTCGGCACCGAGCTCAGCCCGCGCGCCTACCTGGTCTGGGAAGCGAGCCCCGAGCTGGTCATCAAGGGCGGCTACGGCCATGCGTTCAAGGCGCCGACGCTCAAACAGATCTCGCCGTCCTACGTGGGCGCCGAGGGCCCGCACACCTTCCTCGGCAACGCCGACATCCAGCCCGAAGTTTCGGATTCGATCGAGATCGGCGCCGACTGGCAGCGCGGTTCGCTCGGCCTGCGCGCCACACTGTTCCGCACCGAGGTCAAGGACCTGATCACCTACCGGCTGATCAGCGTCGTCGGCCCGCGCCGCACCTACCTCTACGACAACATCGACCGCGCCCGCCTGACCGGCCTAGAGGCCGGCTTCACCCGGGACATCCGGCCGGGGTTGACCTGGACCACCGACCTGCTGCTGCTACGCACGCGCGACGAGGCCACCGGCAAGCGCCTGGAAGACCGGCCGAACACGTCCGGGGCTTCGCACCTCGACTGGCGCTTCGGCAGCGGCTGGAGCACGCGCGCCGGCCTCGAATACATCGGCTCGCAGACCAGCGCGGCGACCGGCCTGCCCTCGTACATGCTGTGGAACGCCAGCGTCGGCAAGCGGCTGAGCCGCAACTTCACCGTGCGTGCCGGCATCGAGAACATCGGCGACGTGCGGCTCCAGGAGGAATCGCCGGCCTTCGGCTATGCCGAGCGCGGCCGCACCGTCTTCGTGACGCTGAGCGCGGAACTCTGAGGTGCCGATGCCACGGCGAGTATCCTTTCCCATTCGCATTCCGCCGATCTGCGCGCGAGGCTTGCCCGCGGCGCGCGGCTCGGCGGGCAACACGATTTTCTCGTCGAACGCGCGCCGATGACCCTGTCGATTCGTACCCTGCTTGCGGTCGGCGCCCTGCTGCTGACGATGTCGGCACAGGCCGCCACGGTCCTGTTCATCGCGACCGGCAACGTGCCGGCGGGCAAGTTCCGCCAACTCGCCGACATCGCCCGCCCGCACGGCATCGACGTCGAGTTCCGTCCGGTCGACAAGCTGCCGGCCAACGCCGGCCCCGAGGTGTTCGCCGGGGCCGACGCGGTGTTCTTCGACACCTATCTGCAGGACTACGTGCGCGGCAAGCTCGCGACAGCGCTGCCGGGACTGAAGGTGCCGCACGCCTGGCTCTACGACGCGAGTCCGGCCTGGGGCGGCCTGCCCGAACCGCTGGCCCGGCGGCTGGTCGCCTACTACACGAACGGCGGACGGGCCAACTTCGAGGGATTCTTCGCGACGCTGGCCGCGCACCTGGCCGGACTTCCGGCCGAGAGCGCGGCCGCCGACCCGGTGCTGTTCCCGAAGACCGCCGTCTACCACCCGCAAGCGCCCGGGCTGGTGTTCGCCGATCCGCTCGCCTACCTCGCCTGGAAAGGCATCGACGCCGCGGCGCCTGACCGGCCGCCGGTCGTCGCGGTCGCGCTGCACCAGCAATACCTGTCGGCGATGCAGACCGATTTCATCGACGACCTGATCGCGCGCATCGAAGCCGCTGGCGCCGTGCCGCTCGCCTTCTATTCGCCCACGATGGATCCCGACGCGCTGAGCGGCCTGCTGCGCCCAGCCGGCCAGCCCCGGCTCGCCGACGTGCTGATCAACGCGCAGTTCATGCTGAACCCGGAAGGCCGGCGCGCCGAGTTCGCCGCGCTCGGCATTCCGGTGCTGCAGGCGATGCCGTATCGCGGCGGTGACGCCGCCGAATGGGAGGCCGACGAGCACGGCGTGCCGCTGACGAACGTGCCCTTCTACCTGTCGCAGTCCGAATACGCCGGCATCGTCGATATCCAGATCGCCGCGGCGACCCGCAAGAACGACGACCAGATCGTCTCGATCGCACCGCAGGCGGCAGCCGTCGTCGGCAAGGCGCTGAAGCTGGTCGCACTGCAGCGAAAGCCGAACGCCGACAAGCGGCTCGCCGTGTTTTTCTGGAACTACCCGTCGGGCGAGAAGAACCTGTCGGCCTCGTTCATGAACCTGCCGCGCAGCCTGCGCGAGACGCTGGCCGCGCTGAAGGCCGACGGTTACGACACGCCGGCGCCCGGCAGCGAAGACGAGCTGCTGCCGCGGCTGCAGCGGCTGCTCGCGCCCTACTACCGCGACGCCCAGCTCGACGCGCTGCTGCGCGACGACCTGGCGGCGCTGCTGCCGGTATCGGCGTATCGCGAATGGCTCGACGGCCTGCCTGCCGACCAGCGCAACGGGATGCTCGAGCGCTGGGGCAAACCTGAAGACTCGTCGATGGTCGTGCGCCGCGACGGCGAGGCCTTCTTCGCCGTGCCGCGCCTGATGCTCGGCAAGCTCGCGATCCTGCCGCAGCCGCCGCGCGGCGAAAAATGGGAAGACAAGGAGCGCGCGCTGTACCACTCGACGAAGTCCGGCCCTTCGCATTTCTTCTACGCGGTCTACCTGTGGGCGCGCCAGCAGCATGCGTCGGACGCGATCGTGCATTTCGGCACGCACGGCATTCAGGAGTGGCTGCCGGGCAAGGAACGCGGGCTGTCGGTGTTCGACGCACCGATGCTGGCCGTCGGCGACGTACCGGTCGTCTACCCGTACATCGCCGACAACATCGGCGAAGCGCAGCAGGCCAAGCGGCGCGGACGCGCCGTCATCGTCAACCACCAGACGCCGCCGTTCAAGCCGGCCGGGCTGCACGAGGAAATCACGAAAATCCACGACCTGCTGCACGCCTGGCTCGCGCAGGACGAAGGCGCGGTCAAGGAGCGCATCCAGGCCGACCTGCTGTCGGCGGTGGCCAAAGGCAGCATGCACACCGACATGGGCTGGACGCTCGAGCGCGCGGAAACACAATTCGCCGGGTTCATCGAGCAACTGCACAACCACCTGCACGAGATCGCCGAGACCGCGCAGCCGCTGGGCCTGCACACCTTCGGCAAGGCGCCCGAGGAACGGCATAGGCTCGCGACCGTGCTGCTGATGCTGGGCCGGCCGTTCTGGGAGGCCGCCGCACAGCACGCCGGCACGCCGCTGTCCGAAGTCGACGAAGCGCTGGTCGGCGACTACGAGAAGCTCGACGAGTCGACGCCGTACCGGCTGTTGCACCGGCATCTGGTCGAAGGCGTGCCGATCGACGAATCGCCTGCGGCCCTGCACGAGCACCTGAACAACGCCCGCAAGTGGTATTCGGACATCGGCGCCGAGCAGGAACTGCCGGCGCTGCTGTCGACGCTGGCCGGACGCCACCTGAAGACCTCGTACGGCGGCGATCCGATCAAGAGCCCCGATGCCTATCCGACCGGCAGGAACCTCTACGGTTTCGATCCGTCGCGCGTGCCCACGCAACAGGCCTGGGAGGCCGGCAAGGAAGCCGCCGAGAAACTGCTCGACGAGCATCGCAAGCTCGAGGGCCGGCTGCCTTCCAAGCTGGCGTTCTCGCTGTGGTCGGTCGAGACGATGCGCCACCAGGGCCTGCTCGAGGCGCAGGCGCTGTGGCTGCTCGGCGTGCAGCCGCAATGGGATGCCGGCGGACGCGTGACCGGCGTCGAAC
>CALLYQ010000535.1 GCA_937858875.1 uncultured Lautropia sp.
TGATGCTGCGGGCCGAGCTGCCCAATCCCGAGGGCTTGCTGCTGCCCGGCATGTACGTGCGCGTTCGCGTGTCGCAGGCCGAGGTCCCCGACGCGGTGTTGCTGCCGCAGCAGGCGGTCACGCGCACAGACGCCGGCGATACCGTGCTCGTCATCGGGGCCGACAACAAGCCGGAGCAGCGGCGCATCGAGGTCGGGCAGGCGCGCGGCCACGACTGGATCGTGCTCGGCGGGCTCCAGGCCGGCGAGCAGGTCATCGTCGACGGCTTCCAGAAGATGATGGTGCCGGGGGCGCCGGTCACGCCGGTGCCGTGGCGTCGCGACGGCGCGGTCGCGACCGGCGCTCCCGGCCAGGGCGGCCCGGACACCGTCGGCGGCGCTGGCGCGCCGGATGCGTCGCCAGGCGATCCCGACAAGGCGCATTGACGGCGTGGCCCGCTTCTTCATCGATCGACCGATCTTCGCGTGGGTGATCGCGCTTTTCGTGCTCGTGATGGGCGCGGTCGCGATCACGCAGTTGCCGGTCTCGCAGTATCCGCGCGTGGCGCCGCCGGCGATCGTCGTTACGGTCGCCTACCCGGGCGCGTCGGCGCAGACGCTCGAGGACTCGGTACTCAGCGTCGTCGAGCGCGAGATGAACGGCTCGCCGGGGCTGATCTACATGGAGGCGGTCAGCCAGGCCAACGGCACCGGCACGCTGACGCTGACCTACGATACGAACGTCAATCCGCAGCTCGCGCAGGTCGACGTGCAGAACCGGCTGTCGCGCGCGACGCCGCGGCTGCCGGCCGCCGTCACGCAGCAGGGCGTGCGCGTCGACCAGGCGCGCACGAACTTCCTGCTGTTCACGATCCTGTCGTCGGACAATCCGGCGATCGATCCGGTCGCGCTCGGCGACTACGCATCGCGCAACGTGCTGCCCGAGATCCAGCGGATTCCGGGCGTCGGCCAGGCCCAGCTGTTCGGCACCGAGCGCGCAATGCGGATCTGGATCGATCCGGCCCGGCTGGTCGGGTTCCGGCTGTCGGCCGCAGAGGTCAACGCGGCGATCCGCGCGCAGAATGCGCAGGTCGCCTCGGGCACCATCGGCGACCTGCCGACGCAGCCCGGCCAGGCGATCTCGGCGACCGTCGTCGTGCGCGGGCAGCTCGGCAGCGTCGAGGAGTTCGGTGACATCGTGCTGCGCGCCGATACCGACGGCTCGACCGTACGCCTGAAGGACGTCGCCAGGATCGAGCTTGGCGCGCAGAGCTACGCGACGCGCGCGCGGCTGAACGGCAATCCGTCGACCGGCATCGGCGTGCAGCTGTCGGCGACCGGCAACGCGCTGGCCACGGCCACGCTGGTGCGCGAACGGATGGAGGAGCTGTCGCGCTACTTCCCGCAGGGCGTGAACTGGGCGATTCCCTACGACAGCTCGCGCTTCGTCGAGATCTCGATCAGGCAGGTCGCGATGACGCTGCTCGAGGCGGTCGCGCTGGTGTTCCTCGTGATGTACCTGTTCCTGCAGAACATCCGCTACACGATCATCCCGACGATCGTCGTGCCGATCGCGCTGATGGGCACCTTCGCGACGCTGCTCGCGCTGGGTTTCTCGATCAACGTGCTGACGATGTTCGGCATGGTGCTGGTCATCGGCATCGTCGTCGACGACGCGATCGTCGTCGTCGAGAACGTCGAGCGGATCATGAGCGAAGAGGGGCTGCCGCCGCGCGAGGCCACACGCAAGGCCATGGGGCAGATCCAGGGGGCGATCGTCGGCATCACCGTCGTGCTGATCTCGGTGTTCGTGCCGCTGGCTTTCTTCGGCGGTTCGGTCGGCAACATCTACCGGCAGTTCTCGGCCGTGATGACCGCGTCGATCGGCTTTTCGGCCTTCATGGCGCTGTCGCTGACGCCTGCGCTGTGCGCGACGCTGCTCAAGCCGGTCGAGGCCGGCCATCACCATGCCAAGGGCGGCTTCTTCGGCTGGTTCAACCGCGGTTTCTCGCGCACGGCGCGTGGCTACGAGACCGGCGTGACCTGGATCCTGCGTCGCGCCGGCCGCTTCATGCTGATCTACATCGCGATCCTCGGTGTCGTCGCGCTGCTGTTCATGCGGCTGCCGACTTCGTTCCTGCCCAACGAGGACCAGGGGACGATGCTGGTCAACGTGCAACTGCCGCCGGGCGCGACGATCGAGCGAACGACCGCGGTGATGAAGCAGGTCGAGGAGTACATCCTGAAGCAGCCCGAGGTGCGCAGCATGGTCGGCGTGCTCGGCTTCAGTTTCTCGGGTCAGGGGCAGAACGCCGGGTTGGCGTTCGTCACGCTGAACGACTGGAGCGAGCGGACCGGCCCCGGCCAGCAGGCGCTGGCCGGCCGCGCTTTCGGCGCGCTGATGGGAATCCGCGACGCGTTCATCTATCCGTTGAGCCCGCCACCGATCCCCGAGCTCGGCGCCGCCTCGGGCTTCACGTTCCGGCTGCAGGACCGCGGCGGACACGGCCACGAGGCACTGGTGCGGGCGCGCAACCAGTTGCTGGGCCTGGCCGCCCAGAGCCCGCTGCTCGTCAACGTACGCCCCGACGGTCTCGAGGACGCGCCGCAGCTGCAGATCGACATCGACCGCGACAAGGCCAACGCATTGGGCGTGACCTTCGAGGCGATCAACGCGACGATCTCGACGGCTCTTGGTTCGGCCTACGTCAACGACTTCCCGAACGCCGGGCGCCTGCAGCGGGTCGTCGTGCAGGCCGACGCGCCGGCGCGGATGCAGCCCGACGACATCCTGCGGCTGAACGCGCCGAACCAGCGCGGCGAGCCGGTGCCGCTGTCGACCTTCGCGAGCACGCGCTGGATCGTGGGGCCGATGCAGACCGTGCGCTACAACGGGTTTCCGACGATGCGGATCTCCGGCGACGCGCGGCCGGGGTCGAGCACCGGCGAGGCGATGGCCGAAATGGAGCGGCTCGCAGAGCAGCTCCCGGACGGATTCGCCTACGAATGGACCGGGCAGTCGCGCGAGGAGAAGCTGTCCGGCGCGCAAGCGTCGATCCTGCTCGGCTTCTCGCTGCTGGCCGTGTTCCTGTGCCTGGCGGCGCTCTACGAGAGCTGGTCGATTCCGCTCGCGGTGATCCTGGTCGTGCCGCTGGGGATCGTCGGCGCGCTGCTGGGCGCCTCGGTCAGGGAACTCGACAACGACGTCTACTTCAAGGTCGGCCTGATCACGATCATCGGTCTGTCCGCAAAGAACGCCGTGCTGATCGTCGAGTTCGCCAAGGACCTGTACGCGCAGGGCCGGGGGCTCGTCGAATCGGTCACCGAGGCTGCGCACCTGCGGTTCCGGCCGATCATCATGACTTCGATGGCCTTCATCCTCGGCGTGCTGCCGCTGGCGATCGCCACCGGCGCCGGCTCGGCCAGCCAGCGCGCGATCGGCACCGGCGTCATGGCCGGCATGCTGACCGCGTCGTCGCTGGCCGTTCTGTTCGTGCCGGTGTTCTTCGTGCTCGTCACGCGCTTGTTCGACCGAGGCGGCCGGCGGCGCGATCGGGCGCGAGCGCGTGCAAACGACGCCCCGGTCACGCCGGGCGCGAAGCCAGGTTCCGCGGAGGCAAGATGAGACGCGCTCGCTGCTTGCTTGCCTTGTCGGTTCTGCTCGCTGGTTGCGCATCGCTGGCTCCCGACTACGAGCGGCCCGAGGCGCCGGTCGCCGGCAGCTTTGCGGGCGCCGGCGCGGCGGACCTCGAGCCGGGCGGCCAGGCTGCCGCCGACGTCCATTGGCGCGAGTTTTTCCACGACGAACGGCTGCGCCGGCTGATCGAGATCGCGCTCGACGATAATCGCGACCTGCGCACGGCGATGCTCGGAATCGAGCGCGCGCGTGCGCTGTACGGCGTGAGCCGTGCCGACCTCTATCCGGCAATCGGCATCGGCGCCAACCGGACGCGCCAGCCGGGGCCGGGCGGAGCGACAGCCGACCTCTATTCGGTCGGCTTCGCGTTGAGCAGTTGGGAGATCGACTTCTTCGGCCGCATACGCAGCCTGAATGCGGCGGCGCTGTCGCGCTATCTGGCCAGCGGAGAAGCGCGCAATGCGCTGCAGACGAGCCTCGTCGCTGCGGTCGCCACCAGCTACCTGAACCTGCTCGCCGGCGACGAACTGATCGCCGTGACGCGTCAGGCACTGCAGACGCGCGAGGAGTCCGCACGGCTCACGCGGCTGATGTACGACAACGGCGTCGTATCGGAGCTCGACCTGCACCAGGCGCAGTCGCTGCTCGAAAGCGCGCGTGCATCGCTCGCGCAACTGACGCGGCAGCGGGCGATCGACGAGAACGCGCTGGTCGCGCTGCTCGGCCGGCCGCTGCCGGCCGAGCTGCCGCCGGGACTGTCGCTGCAGCGCGACGGGCACGTGCTGGCAGCGGTGCCGGCCGGGCTGCCGTCCGAGGTCCTGATCCGGCGCCCGGACGTGCGCGAGGCGGAACTGCAACTGATCGCCTCGAATGCCAACATCGGCGCGGCGCGGGCTGCCTTCTTTCCGCGAATCGCGCTGACCGCCACGGCCGGCACTGCGAGCGACGAGCTGTCGGGGCTGTTCGAGGGCGGTTCGGGCGCATGGACCTTCGCTGCGCAACTGCTGCAGCCGCTGTTCGACGCCGGGCGCAATCGCGCGAACCTGCGGATCTCGCGCGTCGACCGCGAGATCGCCGTCGCCCGTTACGAGCAGGTGATCCAGAACGGTTTTCGCGAAGTGTCCGACGCGCTGGCCGGACGCGCGACCTTCGGCGAGCAACTGCGCGCCGAGCAGGCGCTGGCCAACGCCGAACAGGCGCGGCTGCGGTTGTCCGAATTGCGCTACCGCAGCGGTACTGCCAGCTATCTCGAAGTGCTCGACGCCCAGCGTTCGCTTCTGGCGGCTCAGCAGGCGGTCGCACGCACGCGCGCGGCACAGCTGCAGAACCAGGTCGCGCTGTATCGGGCCCTTGGCGGCGGCTGGCACGACGAC
>CALLYQ010000536.1 GCA_937858875.1 uncultured Lautropia sp.
CTGCAGGCCGAGCTTGCCGGCGAGCGTCATGATCGCCTGCACGATCGCGGCATTGCCCCGGTCCGCCTGCAGGTCGCGCACGAAGGTGTGGTCGATCTTGAGGCCGCCCACCGGCAGGTTGCGCAGGTAGGAAAGCGACGCGTAGCCGGTGCCGAAGTTGTCGATGATGACGCGCACGCCGAGGTCGCGCAGCCGCGCGATCAGCCGGGCGGTGCGCTCGGGATGCTCGACGAAGGCGCTCTCGGTCAGCTCGATGCGCAGCAGCCGCGCCGGCAGCTCGCGCTCGGCGAGCATGCGCTCGAGCGCAAGCACGAAATCGTCATCGACGAGCTGGCGCGCCGACACGTTGACCGACACCGCAATGTCCGGGTGCTGGCGCAGTCCGAGCTGCAGGCGATCGTCGAGCGCGCGGCGCAGCACCCACAGGCCGATGTCGTGGATCGCCGGCGACTGCTCGGCGCTCGGCAGGAAGCGTTCGGGACGCAGCAGTCCGAGCACCGGGTGCTGCCAGCGCAGCAGCGCCTCGATGCAGACGATCTCGCGTTCGCCGACCGCCATCACCGGCTGGTAGTGCAGCTCGATCTCGCCGCGCTCGAAGGCCATCGGCAGGTCGGCGGCCAGCTCGAGCTGCTCGACGCGTTCGGCCGACAACTCGCCGGAGAAGAAGCGCACGTCGTTGCGCCCCTCGGTCTTGACCTGGTACATGGCGCTGTCGGCGCAACGCACCAGCAACTGCGCGTCGCGCGCGTCCTCGGGCGCCATCGCCACGCCGATGCTGGCCGACAGGAACCAGGCCCGCTCGGCCAGCGTCAACGGCCGCTCGATCGCTGCCAGCAGCGAGCGAGCGATCCGTTCGATCTCGGCGCGCGGCGCGGCCCCGGCCAGCAGCACGACGAACTCGTCGCCGCCGATGCGCGCGGCGAGGTCCTGCGGCCGGATCGCCGCACGCAGCCGCTGCGCGATCTCGGCGAGCGCGCGGTCGCCCGCGGCGTGGCCGATCGTGTCGTTGATGCCCTTGTAGCGGTCCAGATCGATGTAGAGCAGGGCCAGCGCCTGGCCGACGCCCAGCCGCTGTTCCAGTGTGCGCAGCAGGTTGGCGCGGTTCGGCAGGCCGGTCAGCGGATCGTGCAGCGAGGCATGGCGCAGTTGCTGCTCGGCGCGTGTGCGACGCAGGTACAGCGACAGCGTGCGCGACAGCGCCGAGGCCAGTGACGCGACGAACTGCGAGCCGCTCGGGCCGACCGGGCTGAGAAAGGCGAGCAGCGAGCCGCTGCCTTCGTCGCTGTCGGCGATCGGTACCAGCAAGGCCGCACGCGCACCGGCCGCCGCTGCACCGAGCCGGTCGGCCAGTTCGGCTTGGGCCTCGATCGGGTCGATCCAGGCGTGGCTGTCCTCGTCCAGGCAGCGCAGTTCGATCGGGGTCGCGGCAGTCTGCGTGCCTTCGTGCAGCGTTACGAGGCCTTCGACGAAGACCGGCGTGCCGGCACGCTCCCTGGCCTCGAGACGTTCGGCGGCCACGCGCAGCAGCCAGACGCCGCCGATCCAGCCCAGCCGTGCGCAGACGGCGGCAATGATCGCGCGCATCGCCGATTCCGGCGTTGCGTGGCCGTGCACGATCGTCGCGATCTCGCCCTCGAGCTCGAGCAGCATCCGCTGTTCGCGCTCGTGCGTCACGTTGCGGCCAGTGCCGCGGTAACCGGTGAAGGTGCCGGCTGCATCGAACACCGGCCGGCCGCTCACCTCGAGATGAAAGACGCGGCCGTCAGGGGCGACCAGGCTGAACTCGAAGCCGTCGATCGGGCGGTGCGACTGCACCAGCGCACGGTAGCGCTCCCATCGTGGCTCCAGGAAATCGGATTCGGGCGCCTCCCACGGCCGTCGTCCGACCAGGTCCCGGTACCACGGTCCGACGACGGCGACGATCGAATCCGACAGTTGCGACAGTCGATGCCCGGCGTCGGTCTCCCAGATCCAGTCGGCGCTGATCAGCGTCAGGTTGCGGAACTTGGCTTCGCTGGCCGCGAGCCGACGCTGCATCGTGCGCATCGCCGACACGTCCTGGACGATTCCCGACATCCGCGCCACGCGTCCGCGTTCGTGCTCCGGGCGCAGTGCGGCCCGGATCCAGACGAGCCGGCCGTCGGGGCGGCGGAAACGGAACTCGGTCTTCAGTTCGCGGCCTTCGCCGACCGCGCGTTGCAGGCCGTCGCACCAGCGCTGCCGGTCGGCCGCGTCGATCGACGATATGAAGGCCTCCGGCGCCGGTTCGCCGGCCATCGGATCGATGCCGAACAGCCGGAACGCACCCTCGCTCCAGTGCAGGCGTTTGTCTCCCAGGTCATGCACCCAGGCACCGAGCCCGGCGAGCCGCTCGGCGATCTGCTGCTGTCGTCCGCCGCCGACCCGGTTCGGCGTGCCGCGGTTGCGTCGCAGCACGCGCTCGCGCAGGGCAGGCACGGCGAGCATGCTGGCGGCGAGTGCCGCGGCGAGCAGCAGGGCGAGTGCGAAGGTCGTCAGCACGGTGGGTATCGGCGGGGATCCGGTAATCTAGCCGATCGTCCCGCGTGTCCGACAACCACGATGTCACATCCTCCCGCATTCGACGCCTCGCCCTGGGTGTCGCGCTGGCT
>CALLYQ010000537.1 GCA_937858875.1 uncultured Lautropia sp.
CCGCCGCGGCCAGCGCCGACTCCGACCCCCCGCCTGCCGCTCCCGCCCGGTATCGGCACGGGCGAATTCCCGGGTTTCCTTCAGGGGGCGCCGGGCTGCGGTGCAGGCACCGCCAGCCCGCGCTCGCCGACCGGTCGCTGGTCGATCGGCGCATGCATCAGCGCGGCAAACAAGCCGAAGCCGATGACCATCGCCCAGGCCAGGTCGTAGCTGCCGAAGCGATCGTAGAACAGCCCGCCCAGCCAGGCGCCGAGAAAGCTGCCGATCTGGTGCCCGAAGAACACGATGCCGCCGAGCAGCCCGAGGTAACGCACGCCGTACATCTGGCCCACCAGCGCATTGGTCAGCGGCACCGTCGACAGCCACAACAGGCCGATCGCGGCGCTGAACAGCCAGACCGACCAGATGGTCAGCGGCGCCAGCAGGAACAGCCCGATCACGATCGAACGCGCGACGTAGATCCCCGCCAGCAGCCACTTCTTCTGCAGCCGCTGCCCGAGCGCACCGGCCGACAAGGCGCCGACCACGTTGAACAGCCCGATCAGCGCGACCGCGGCCGCGCCGACGTTTGCCGACATCCCCTTGTCGATCAGGTAGGCCGGCAGGTGCAGTTGCAGGAACACGATCTGCAGCCCGCAGACGAAATAGCCCCAGAACAGCAGGTGGAAGCTGCGGTCGCCGAAGGCCGTGCGCATCGCGTCGCCGAGCCGGATCTCGGCCGCCTGCGCGGCCGTCAGCGCATCGCCGCGCACGCCGAAGGCCAGAACGACGATCACCGCGGCGATCGCCGCGTGCGCGAACAGCGCCGTCTGCCATCCGTAGGCGGCGATCAGCCAGCCGGCCAGCGGCAGGAACAGGAACTGGCCGAGCGACCCGGAAGCCACGCCGATGCCGAAGGCGAGACTGCGTTTCTCCGGCGGCACCAGCTTGCCCAGAGTGGCCAGGATGATGCCGAAGCTGGTGCCACCGATCGCGATGCCGATCAGCACGCCGGCCGACAGCGACAGCCCCAGACCGGTTTCGGCCCAGGCCATGCCGAGCAGCCCGGCCACGTACAGCGCGCCGCCCAGAAGCAAGGTACGCAGCGAACCGTACTTGTCGGCCATCGCGCCGAGGAAGGATCCGCCCAGCCCCCACATCAGGTTCTGCAACGCGATCGCCAGCGAGAAGGTCTCGCGCGACCAGCCGCGCGCCTGCGTCATTTCGGGCAGGAACAGGCCGAACGACGAGCGCGCCCCGGTCGAGATGACGAGGATCGCGCAGCCGAACAGCAGGACCGGCAGGTAGGACGACGACGAGCTCGACAAGCCGCCGGGTCTGGCGGGCGAAGCGGCTCCGGAGCCGGTCGACACCGGCGTTGTCAAGATGCGCCTCCGATGACTCAGGCCACCTCGAGCAGCGCCCTCTGGGCCGCCGCGATCGTCCGGTCGACGTCCTCGTCGCTGTGCGCCGACGAGAAGAAGAAGGCCTCGACCGGCGACGGCGGCAGGTAGACGCCTTCGGCTAGCATCAGGTGATAGAAGCGCTTGAAGCGCTCGACGTCCTGCGCCTGGACTTCGGCGAAACCGGTCGGCGGCGCATCGAGCATGTAGATGCCGGCCAGCCCGCCGCGGTGCTGCCCGCAGAACGCGGCACCGGCGTCGCGTGCCGCGTCGTTCAGCCCGGCGACCAGGCGCCCGCAGCGCTCGCCGAGCTGTTCGAAGAAGCCCGGTTCGCTGATCAGCTCGAGCGTGGCCAGTCCGGCCGCCATCGCAATCGGGTTTCCTGACAGCGTGCCGGCCTGGTAGACGGTGCCCAGCGGCGCCATGTTGTCCATGATCCGCGCCGGCCCGCCGACGGCACCGACCGGCATGCCGCCGCCGATGACCTTGCCGAAGGCGGTGAGGTCCGGCTGCACGCCGACCAGTTCCTGGGCACCGCCCAGCGCCACGCGGAAACCCGACATCACCTCGTCGAAGATCAACAGCGCACCATGCTTCGTGCAAAGCGCGCGCAGCCCTTCCAGAAAACCGGGCGCCGGCAGGATCAGGTTCATGTTGCCGGGCATCGGTTCGACGATCACGCAGGCGATCTCGGGACCGTGCGCATCGAACAGCGCCTCGACGCTGGCCAGCTCGTTGTACTGCGCGACCAGCGTGTGCCGGA
Organism: uncultured Lautropia sp.; assembly: GCA_937858875.1. Taxonomy (GTDB): domain Bacteria; phylum Pseudomonadota; class Gammaproteobacteria; order Burkholderiales; family Burkholderiaceae_E; genus Zeimonas. Next base: position 2,146 of record CALLYQ010000537.1, read on the forward strand.
CCACGTCGGCAGGCACGCCGGCCGAACTGGGCGTGCCGAAGGCCAGCGCGCCGGAGCCGGCCTTGACCAGCAGGCTGTCGGCGGTGCCGTGGTAGCAACCCTCGAACTTGACGATCGCATCGCGCCCGGTGAAGCCGCGTGCCAGCCGCAGCGCCGACATCGCCGCCTCGGTGCCGGAGCTCGTGAAGCGGACCTTCTCGACCTGCGGGAACAGCGCACAGATCCGCTCGGCGAGCTCGCTTTCCATCACGTTCGGCGCGCCGAACGACAGCCCGTCGTGAGCGGCCCGCACGACCGCCTCGACGACCTTCGGATGCGCCTGCCCGGCGATCATCGGCCCCCAGGAGCCCAGGTAGTCGATGTAGCGCCGCCCTTCGACGTCCCACATGTACGCGCCTTCGGCGCGCGCGATGAAACGCGGGATGCCGCCGACGGCACGGAACGCCCGGACGGCCGAATTGACGCCGCCGACCAGCACGCGCTGCGCGCGCTCGAACTCGGAAAGATTGGTGCTCATGGATTGGCCTCCGCAGAAGCGCAGGACTGTACCCGACTCGCCACGGTCACCCGCACCGCGCAGTGCTTGAAGCCGGGAATCTTGCCGAACGGGTCGAGCTGCGGGTTCGTCAGCAGGTTGGCAGCAGCCTCGGCGTAGGCGAACGGGATGAAGACGCTGCCCTCGGCGACGCCCTCGTCGCTGCGCGCACGCAGCTCGATCTCGCCGCGCCGCGAGGCC
>CALLYQ010000538.1 GCA_937858875.1 uncultured Lautropia sp.
CTGCACGTGGTGGCCGACTTCGTGCGCGATCACGTAGGCCTGCGCGAAATCGCCGGGCGCTCCGAGCTGGCGCTGCAGCGTCTCGAAGAAGCCGAGGTCGATGTAGACGCGCTGGTCGGCTGGGCAGTAGAACGGCCCCATGGCCGCCTGGCCGACGCCGCAGGCGGTCTGCGTGGCGCCGCGGAACAGCACCAGCCGGGGTTCGCGGTACTGCGCACCATGTTGCGCGAAGATCTGCTTCCAGACGTCTTCGGTGTCGGCCAGCACGACCGACACGAACTTGCCCATTTCGTCTTGCGGCGGCGCGCTGCGCGTTGCCGGTGCTTCGACGTAGGGCGAGGTCACCGGGCCGCCGCCCGACAGCATGCCGAGCAGCGTCAGCGGGTTGATGCCGAGCAGCCAGCCGCCGACCAGCGCGATCGCGAGCGTGCCGAGCCCGATGCCGCGGCCGCCCATCCTGATGCCGCCGCCGCCGCCGAAGCCGCCGCTGCGGCGGTCTTCGACGTTGCTGCTTTCACGATTGCCTTCCCATTTCATCGCTGGCCCCTCGAAGTCATCGGGGCCGGCGCGGCCCCGGTCGGAATCGTAGCGCGGCGGCGGCGAGGGTCAGCGCGTCGTGATCGTCGTTGCCGTGGGGCTCGCGTCGAAGATCAATTGCGCCGGCCATGGTGCCCAGCTCACGCCCAGGCCCGGGTGGTTCGGATCGCCGTTGCGCACGAAGGCGGCGATGCTGTCGATCATCGCGGTCGAAAGCGCCTCGCGGCCCGGCCGGTTCGCTTCGCTGTTCGCGGCGTTCGAGAACAGCGACGGACCGAAGTTGCCGAACACGAAGGGCAGGTCGAACGCGTGCGCGGCGCCGTAGATGTCGCTCCACGGAGCCGGCTGTTCGTCCCACTCGAACTGGTAGTACCAGACGTTGCGCTGCTGGCTGCGCACCGTGTTCATGACGTTGTCGCGGTTCGCCTCCATGAAGATCCGGCCGAGCAGCGCCGTACGCGCGTTGTAGCCGGTATCCGGCGTGTCGACCGGCAGGTAGAACGGATGCAGGATGTCGGCGTTGGTCAGCGTGGTCGGCGCGTCGGGGTCGAAGTTCATCATCAGGCGGAAGCGGTCGGCGTCGCTGATGATCATGCCGGGCGGCCCGCCGAACAGAGTCAGGAACGGCGCGAACAGCTTGCCTTCGTCACGGGTCATTCCGGCGAGGATCGGCATCTTCGGATAGTTGCCGGCGCCGATCTCGGCGATCGGGTCGGCCGGCAGCACGGTGCCGTCGGGAATCGGGCCCGAGCCACCGAGGCCGGCGGCGCTCAGGCGGCCGAGCACGATGCCGAGAATCGTCCCGGCGTCTTTCGAGCGCATGTAGTCGGCGATCTGCTCGGGAGTCCGGCTCGCGACCCATGCGGGCGCCGAGGCCAGGTCGGGCACCGTCCCGTCGGCCACCAGCAGGTTGTTCAGCAGCGCGTTGCCTTGCAACTCGTAGGTTGCCTCAGGCGCCAGCGTCGGCAGCGATCCCGCCGGTAGATTGCTGGCCAGCGAGATCCCGCCGCTCAGCGGGATCGCCTTGTGCATCAGCCCGTCGGCCAGCGGCGAGGTCAGCAGCGCCCAGGTGTTGATCGCACCGGCCGACTGGCCCATGACCGTGACGTTGCCCGGATCGCCGCCGAACTCGTCGATGTTGGCCTGGACGAACTCGAGCGCCTGGATGCTGTCGAGCAGCGCGAAGTTCCCCGAGTCGCTGGCCGAATCGGTGCCGCTCTTCAATTGCGGAAGATTGAAGAAGCCGAAGACACCGACCCTGTAGTTGGCCGTCACGACGACGGCGTTGGCAGCCTTGGCGAGGTTGGCGCCGTCGTAGACCGGATCGGCCGTGTAGCCGGAGATGTTGCTGCCGCCATAGATGAAGAAGATGACCGGCAGGTTCTGCTGCCCATTGTCGGGCCGCCAGATGTTCAGTGTCAGGCAGTCTTCGCTGCCCACCGGCGTGTTCAGCGTGTCGGCGATCGTTTCGTCGTAGGTATTGTTTGCGCCCGGGCCGTAGATGCGGCCGTTCTGGATGCAGGCGTTGCCGAACTCCTGGGAGGCGAGCCGGCCGCTCCATGGCTCCGGCTCCACCGGAGCCTTCCAGCGCAGGTCGCCGACCGGCGGCCTGGCGAACGGGATGCCCTTCCATGACAGGATCCGGTTCGCCTGGTCGTTCACACCTTCGACCTTGCCATAGTTCGTCTGCCGGACTTGCGTGGGATCGGAGTCGCCGCCGCAGCCCGCGAGCGCCGCAAGCGCAAATGCCGGGGCGAGCAGCCCTTTTCGGATCGAGAGTGCCATGCGCCTTGTCTCCTTGGGTTCGATACCGCCGACGAACGCGCCGCAATCCGGCGCGCGCGGCTATTCTAGGAGGCTGTCGGACCTTGGCAAGGGAAATGAGGGGCTTGCCGGCAGGGTCTCGATCGTCAAGAAAAGGAAAACGATGGCGAAAACTCTCGCTCAACTGGATGCCCAGATCGCGAAGCTCCAGCGCCAGGCCGAAGCGCTGCGTGCGCGGGAAGTGGCCGGTGTCATCACGCGGATCAAGGTGGCGATCGATTACTACGGCCTGACGGCCGCCGACCTCGGCTTCGGCAACGCGCGGGGCAGTTCGACGCGCGAGCGCGCGGGGCGACCGGCGGCCGACGCAAGCCGGCCTTCGGGCGATGCGGTGCGGACACGGAGCACCGCCAGCCGTCCGGCCAAGGGCGGTGCCGCCGCGCGCAAGACCGCCGGCAGGAAGGCCGCGGGCGTCATCCGGTTT
>CALLYQ010000539.1 GCA_937858875.1 uncultured Lautropia sp.
GGCCGACCAGCAACTCGCAGGCTTGCTGATGTGGGTTCCCGCGATGCTGCCCTATGCGTGGATCGGCTGGCGCGTGGCCGCAGGCGCCTGGCGACATGCCGCGCCCGCCGTGGAGCATCGCCCTGCATGACGATCGTCGCCTTCAAGGCCCTGCACATCGCGGCACTGCTGCTGTGGTGCGCGGGCCTGCTGGCGCTGCCGCTGGTGCTCGAGCGGCATCGATCCGACGAGAGCCAGGCGCGCTACGCGCGGCTGCGGCTGTTCACGCACTACGGCTACATCGCCGTCGTGACGCCGGCGGCCGTGCTGGCGATCGCCGCCGGCACCGCGCTGATCTGGATGCGCGGCGTGTTCGTGCCCTGGATGTTCGTCAAGCTGCTGGCCGTCGGCGCACTGGTCGCGCTCCACGTGTTCGTCGGCCACACGGTCCTGCTGATGAGCGAGCGCCGCGGCGCTCACACGCCGCCGCCGATGTGGCCGGTCGTGCTGGCGGCCGGGATCGTGATGCTCGCGATCCTCTTGCTCGTGCTCGGCAAGCCGGTGCTGCCCGATATCGCACCCGACTGGCTGCGCACGCCGCGTTATCGATCGCTTCCGTTCGACGCGACCCCCAACTGATACTCGAACACCAGCTTGCCGCCATGCCAGCCCGCGAAGCCGGTAAAGACGAGCGCCAGCGCCGACAAGCCGATGCCCCAGGGCAGCACCGCCTGCTCGTAGCCCCCCAGGCGCAAGCCCCAGTTGGCGCCGAGCACCGACAGCAGCATCACCGCCACGACGAAGTGCGTCCAGCTCGCCGAGCGCTGCCGGATCCCGCGCACGAGCAGCAGTTCGGCGGTCCCGACCACGCCCGCCAGCACGCCGAGCAGGAATCCGCCGCCGCAGGCCCACAGCGCAGCACGCGCCCAGAACGCATCGCCGGTCCACCAGTACAGCGCGTCGGCGCCGAACGTGCAGGCGGTCAGCGCAATCGGGAACGTGACCAGCATCGCGTGCACCGGATGATCGCCGACGGCGACCTTCGAGTCGGTGTCGTCGAACACCGGTTCGAGCTCGATCGGATCGACGAGCCCTCCCTTGGCCGGCGACGACGCGCGGGCGGGGTCTTCGGAATCGGGCGGCTTGCTCATCCGGCGGATGATGGCACGTCGCGATCGCCGTTGGCGTGGTTCATGGTTTTCTGCGGCGTGGCGCTGGCCGGTTGCGAAGGCGCGCTGTCGACGCTCGACCCGGCCGGGCCGCACGCGGCGTCGGTCGCCGGACTCTGGTGGTCGATGTTCGGCGGCGCGCTCATGCTGGCGGCGCTGGTCTGGGCGCTGCTCCTGCTGGCCTTTCGACGGCGCGGTGCCGAACGCCCGGCCTCGCGCCGCCTCTGGATCGTCGGGCTCGGTCTCGTGCTGCCCGGCGTGGTGCTGTCTTCGCTGCTGCTCGTGGCGCTGAAGGTCGGCAGCGGCACATTGCCGCGCGGCGAAGCGCTGCGCATCGAAGCCCAGGCCAGCCGCTGGACCTGGACCTTCGTCTATCCCGACGGCCAGGCCAGCGAGGGGGTGCTGCACCTGCCGGCAGGTCGTGCGGTCGACCTCGGGATCACCGCCACGGACGTCATCCACAGCCTCTGGATCCCGCGCCTGGCCGGCAAGCTCGACGCAATCCCGGGCAAGGCCAACGTACTGCGCCTGATCGCCAGCGAGCCCGGGCGGATGCAGGGCACCTGTGCCGAATACTGCGGCCCCGGACACGCCGGGCACGGCTTCGAGGTCGTCGTGCACGATGCCGCCGACTGGGCCGCCTGGCTGGCGGAGGAGCGGCCGTGAGCGCGCTGCGACGCCATCGCGCGCTGGAGCGCATCTGGCGCAACGAGCCCGGCTGGCGCGGCCGCTTCACCTCGGTCAATCACACGACTCTCGGGCTGCGCTTCATGGTGGCGGCCTTCGTGTTCTTCGCGATCGCCGGCCTGCTCGCGATGCTGATCCGCGCGCAACTGGCCACGCCGCACGGCGGCTTCATCGGCCCGAGCGCCTACGCGCAGGTCTTCACGATGCACGGCAGCATCATGATGTTCCTGTTCGCGATCCCGCTGCTCGAAGGGCTCGCGATGTACCTGCTGCCCAAGCTGCTCGGCGCGCGCGACCTGGCGTTTCCGCGCGTGTCGGCGCTCGGCTGGTGGTGCTACCTGTTCGGCGGGTCGATCCTGATCGCCGCGATGATCGCCGGCGTGGCGCCGGATTCCGGCTGGTTCCTTTACCCGCCGCTCGCATCGAAGCCGTATACGCCCGGGATCAACGCCGACGTCTGGCTGCTCGGCATCACCTTCGTCGAAATCTCGGCGCTGGCGGCCGCGATCGAGATCGTCGTGACGGTGCTCAAGCTGCGCGCGGCCGGCATGCGGCTCGATCGGATGCCGATCTACGCGTGGTACCTGTTCGCGACCGCCGGGATGATGGTCTTCGCGTTTCCGCCGCTGATTCTCGGCTCGATCCTGCTCGAGGTCGAACGTGCGTTCGGCTGGCCGTTCTATACGGCCGATCGAGGCGGCTCGCCGCTGCTGTGGCAGCACCTGTTCTGGCTGTTCGGCCACCCCGAGGTCTACATCATCTTCCTGCCGGCGGCCGGCGCGATCTCGACGATCCTGCCAGTGCTCGCGCGCACGCGGCTCGTTGGCTACGGGCCCATCGTCGCGGCGGTGCTGGCGCTCGCCTTCCTGAGCTTCGGCCTGTGGGTGCACCACATGTACACGACCGGCATCCCGCACATGGCGCTCGGCTTCTTCTCGGCCGCGTCGTCGCTGGTCGCCGTGCCGACCGCCGTGCAGATCTTCTCGTGGCTGGCCACCTTGTGGCAGGGCCGCCCGCAACTGAAATTGCCGATGCTGTACCTGATCGGCTTCTTCGTCGTATTCGTGCCGGGCGGCCTCACCGGTGTCATGGTGGCCGTCGTGCCCTTCGACCAGCAGGCCCACGACAGCGCCTTCATCACCGCGCACCTGCATTACGTGCTGGTCGGCGGTTTCGTGTTCCCGATGATGGCCGCGGCGTACTGGTGGCTGCCTCACATGAGCGGCCGCAGCCATCCGACGCGGATGGGCGTGGCGGCGTTCTGGCTCGTGCTGATCGGCTTCAACCTGACCTTCCTCGGCATGCACCTGACCGGCCTGCTCGGCATGCCGCGACGCATCGAGACCTACGCCGCCGACATCGGCTGGACCGCACTCAATCTCGTGTCCTCGGTCGGCGGATTCGTGCAGGCGATCGGCTTCGCACTGTTCGCGCTCGACATCGGGCTGCAGGTCAAGTTCGGAAGGCGCAGCCAACGCGACCCCTGGCGCGCCGAGACGCTCGAGTGGGCGATGCCGACGCCCCCTCCCCCGTACAACTTCGTCAGCCTGCCCCGCGTCGAAAGCCGCGAACCGCTGCTCGACGACCCGGAACTCGGCGTGCGGCTCGTGCGCGGCGAAGGCCTGCTGGCCGAGGCGCGACACGGCTGGCGAGAAACGCTGGCGGTGAACATCGTCACCGGCGAACCCGAGCACATTGCGGTCGTGCCCGGAAACTCGCTGCTGCCGATCACGATGGCCGCGGTGCTCGGCGGTTTCTTCCTGTCGATGCTCGCCGGCTGGTATCCGGTCGCGCCGCTGTTCCTGGTGGTGGCCGCCGCGATCGGCTGGCGCTGGGCCACCGAAACCGGAAGCCCGGCGGCGATCGGCAAGCTGCCGGCGGGCGGCGGGCTCGAATTGCCGACGCAGCACGAGGTTCGCGGCGGCCCCGGCTGGTGGGGCAGCGTGATCACGGTCGCAGCCAGCGTGACGCTGCTCGCGTCATTGCTGTTCGGGCACGCGTTCCTGTGGACCGTGTCGACCGACTGGCCGCCGCCGGCGCTGGTGCAGGCGGTCTGGCTCGAGCCGCTGCTCGTGCTGGTCGGCGCCGGGCTTGCACTGTGGGCCGGGCGGCGGGCCGATGCCGGTGCGCAAGCCGAGCGCTCGCACGCCCCGGTCACGCTGGCGATCTGCGGCCAGTTCCTCGTCTTCTCGGCGCTGATAGCGCTGGTCGCGTGGCGGATCCCATCGCCTGCCGAACATGCGTATGCGGCCACGGCAATGGCGATGGCCGCCTATGCGCTGTTCCACGTCGGGCTCGCACTGATGATGTGGCTGTTCGTGCGGCGGCGCATTGCCTCGGGACACATCGCCGGCGAACGCAGCGCGCCGCTGCGCATCGTTCGGCTGTGGAGCGGGCTCGGAGCACTGTCGGCAGCGGGCATCGCCCTGCTGCTGGTGTTGCCGGCCTGGCTGGCATGAAAGCGATCGGACGCATGGTCGCCGGCCTGGTCCTCTGGGCCCTCGTGTTCACCGTGCTGTATTCGTTGCACGGCGTCGGTTGCGAGCGCGGCTGGGCTGAGGCGCAATTGACCGCCCTCAGCCTGCACCGCGCAGTGCTGCTCGCCGTGTGGATTTTCGGTACGGCAGCCGGGCTCGCCCTGGCGCTTGCCGTCGACTGGCGCCGAGAACGGATGACCGAGCGCGTCGGCTACTGGATGGCGTGGACCGGCGCGGTGTCGATCTTCGCCTCGGGCCTGCCGGTCGCCATGCTGCCGGACTGTCTCTGAACAAAATCGGGGAGGATGCCGACGATGGCGGCATGGAACGGCCGTTGGGCCATCTTGAGCAAGCTCGTGGCCACGCTGGCCGGGCTGCTCGGACTGTCGATGAGCGTGCTCGGCGGCTGGCTCGTGCTGCTCGGAGGCAATGTCTATTACCTGATTGCCGGGCTGGGGCTGCTCGCCGCGTGCTGGTTCGCCTGGCGCAGCCGCCCGGTGCCGGCCTTGTTCGCGATGGGCTTCGTGGTCGGCCTCACGCTGCTGTGGTCGCTGTGGGAGCTGCATGGAAAGGGCTGGATGCCGGCCTGGCCGATCGATCTGGCCGCCCGGGTCGGCTTGCCGGCCTTGCTGTTCGCGCTGATGGCGTTCGCCTGGGGCATGGGCCGGCCGTTGGCGGATGCCGAGGCAATGCGTCGCTCACGTCGTACGACGACGCTGGCTTCGCTTGTCGTGCTGGTGCTCGCGGCCGGTCTCGTGACCGCGGGCTGGGAGCGGCCATCCGCATCGGTGACCGACCTCTCCTCGACGACCGACAGACGCGACACCGACTGGCTCGCGTTCGGCGGCACCCCGGCCGGCGAACGCTATCTCGACGCCGCGCAGATCACGCCGGCGAACGTCCATCGGCTGCGCGAAGCCTGGCGCTTTCACAGCGGCGACTCGAGCCCCGACCCGGAGCGCGTGTTCTATTCGGCGCAGAACACGCCGATCAAGGCCGACGGCCTGCTCTACGTCTGCACGCCGTCGAACCGCGTGCACGCGCTCGACGCCGGCACCGGCGAACCGCGTTGGCAGCATGACCCCGCAGTGCCGGCGCGCTCGATGGAGTCGGCCTTCAGCGCCGCCTGCCGTGCCGTCGGCTATCACGCCGACGACACCGCGCCCGCCGATGCGAGCTGTGCACGCCGCGTATTCGTCTCGACCGCCGACGGCCGGCTGCTCGCGCTCGACGCGCTCGAAGGCAACGCCTGCGAGGGCTTCGGCGAGGCCGGCGTCGTCGACCTGACGTTCGGCATGGGCCTGAGCGAATCCGGGCACGCGTCGAACAACTCGGGACCGTCGGTGATCGGCGGCCTCGTCGTCGTCGGCCAGCAGGTCAGCGACAACCAGCGCCGCGACGCGCCGTCCGGCGTCGTGCGCGCCTACGACGCGAGCAGCGGCGCGCTGCGTTGGGCCTGGGACGCCAAGCGGATCGACCGGCCGCAGCAGCCGCTCGCGCCGGGAGAAACCTGGCCGCAAGGCACCCCGAACGTCTGGAACGTGATCTCGGGCGACGAGGCGCTCGGCCTCGTGCTGCTGGGCACCGGCAACGCCGGCAACGATCACTACGGCGGAGACCGCGATGCGGAAGACGACGAATACTCGTCGGCCGTCGTGGCGGTCGACCTGGCTACCGGCGCGACGCGCTGGCACTTTCGCACCGTGATCGACGACCGCTTCGACTACGACGTCGGCGCGCAGCCGGTGCTGACCGGCAAGGCCACGGTCAAGCGCCTCGATTTCGGCGTCGGCGGTGGCGGCTGGGCCGACACCAAGACCATTCC
>CALLYQ010000540.1 GCA_937858875.1 uncultured Lautropia sp.
CCGAGACCGCCTCCTCGTCGGGCCATGCGATCAGCAGCCCGGCAGCCAGCGAAAGCACGGCCAGCGAAGCCGCGAAACCGCGCCGATGACGCGCGCGAACAGGATCGACCCGAACCGGTTGTGCCTGCTGGACGAAGCGCCCGTACAGCCATGCGGCCAAGCCGAAAAGGACCGCACCGATCGCCAGCGCGAACATCGCGTCGAGGCCTGCCTGCCGGCCGAGGACCCAGGCGAGCCAGGCCGCGGTTGCGTACATCGGGAAGGCGAGCGCCTGGCGGAAGCTTTCCATCCAGCGCCCGGGCCGCGGAAGATGCCGCAACCAGGCCGGGAACGAGCCAAGCAACAGGTACGGCAGCGCCATGCCGAGGCCGAGCGCAGTGAACACGACCAATGTCTCGACGACGCTCGCCGACAAGGTGTAGCCCAGTGCAGATCCCATGAACGGGGCCGTGCACGGCGTCGCGACCAGCACCGCCAGCACGCCGGCCCCGAAGGAGCCGCTCGTTGCCGAACCCTTGCGATGCTCGTACTGGCCGAGCCGGGTCATGCCGAGGCCGAACTCCCAGACGCCGGAGAAATTCAGACCGATCGCGACGAACAGGAGCGCCATCGCGGCGACGAAGGCCGGCGACTGCAACTGGAAACCCCAGCCGACGGCCTGGCCGGCACCGCGCAATCCCAGCAGCAGCGCCGCAAGCAGCCAGAACGACAGCAGCACGCCGGCAGAGAACGCGAACGCGCTACGGCGCGAGGCCCTGTTTGCCGATCGTTGTCGCGCCGGGTCGCTTGCGCCCCCGTGTCCGGCGAAGCCGAGCACCTTCAGACCGATCACCGGAAAAACGCAGGGCATCAGGTTCAGGATCAATCCGCCGACGGCCGCGAACGATGCGGCGACCATCAATCCAGCGACGCCGCCGAGGCGGCTGCTGCCGGGGCTGCGGCCGCCGCCGGGACCGCCTGCGCCCAGGCCACCTGCCGAAGGGCTCGCATCGCTGCCCGTCGCGCCCGAGGCGCCGATCGCACCCGAGGCGCCGGTCGTACCCGATGCCCCGGTCCCCGCCCCGGCCGCCGATTCGCCGCCGCCGCCTCGAGAGAACAACGAAGAGAACACCCCGCCGCCCGACCGCCCGGCGTTGCTGTCCGGCGCCGGCGCCGTGTCCGCCCCCGCGATGCGGGAAATCTCGACGCCGGCATCCAGCGGCCGTTGCGCCACCACCGGCTTCAGTTCGAAGATGCGGTCGCCGGCGACCAGCACGCCTTCGGCGGCCTTCAGCCGCTCGGCAGCATCGGCGACGCGCCGCTTGCCTTCGTCGCTGAGTCGCAGTTCCAGCCTGCGCGCAGGCTGGCCTTCGGCGTCGATGGCATGCAAGGGCTGAGCCGCAGCGTTGGCGACCAGGCCTTCGTGATACGGAAAGAACTCGGCCGACGCCAGCGCCTCGGGCAGGCCCAGCGACAGCGTCTCGCCGTCGGACTCGACCTGCACTTCGAGCGTGTCGCCCGGCAGGCGGCGGTGCGCGGCGTCGAACAGCGCGGCGTGCCGCGACGGCGACGTATTGCCGTCGCGAGACACCGGCAGCGTCAGCGCGAGCGCGGCGTCGCCGGGAATGCAGACGTCGCTGCACATCAGCCACGAGGCCTTGCCGGTGATCCGCAGCGAAGCGCCGTCGAAACCCGCCGGCACCGACACGCGCAAGGGCAGCACGACCTCGCCTTCGTAGCCGTAGTTGGCCAGCGGGGGAATGAACAGCCGCTGCGGCGCCGGCCACTCGAAGCCGCTGGCAGCGAAGCCCTCGGGCAGCGACAACTCGAGCTGTGTCGGCAGGCCGGAATCGCCCGGATTTCGCCAGTAGCTGTGCCAGTGCGGGTCGTGCAGCAGGCGCAGGCCCAGGGTCAGCGGCTTGCCGGGAACCACCGCCGTTTCGCGGGCGACCAGTTCGGCCTCGACCGCCTCGACCCTGGTCGGACCCTCGACCGCTGCGAGCGATGCGCCGGGCGTCGCCACCAGGGCAGCTGCCGCGAGCGTGAAGGCCGCCAGCAGCTTCGAGCCCAGCGAGCTGCTCGACCCGATTGCGACCGGATTCGGCTCGCCGGCAAACATGCGGGAATCGGACGTTCTGCGCATAACCAGTCGATTCTAGCGGACCGCTCCGTTGCCACCAGTTTGCCCGACTTGACCCTGTTCGGGACGCTCCATAACATCTGCGGATGGATCAGGAATTGCAGGCTCTCGGAGAGCGCGTCGACCGTATTCTGACGCTCGCGCGCCGCCTCACCGACGAAAACGCCACGCTGCGCGAGCAACTCGCCGCCGCGCGGCAGAACAACGAGCGATTGCAGCAGCGCATCGACGAGGCCCGCGCTCGCGTCGAGACTGCGCTGTCACGCCTGCCGGCGGCCTTGCTCGGCGAGGGCGAAGACCCCCTCTCGCCGACCGGCAACGCAAACGCCGGCACTGCGGGCGCGAGCAGTGCGAACGCCGCGTCGAAATCGTCGGCCAACGAATCTCCGACGCCCTGACGCGTCGACCGAGGCAGAGCGCAATGGCCCAGATCGAAGTGAAAATCCTCGACCGCGAGTTCCGGCTCTCGGTCACCGACGAAGACAAGCCACGGCTGCTCGAAGCCGTTCGCATGGTCGACGACAAGATGCGCGCCGTGCGCGATGCCGGCCGCGTGTCGGGCGTCGATCGCATCGCCGTGATGGCGGCGCTGCAACTCGCGCACGAACTGCTCGGCAGCGACAATTCTCCGGTCGGCCCGAAGTCGCACGAGATGATGTCGCGCATCCGGAAGATGACCGATACGCTCGACGCGGAGATCAAGCGCCAGGAAAGTCTGTTCTGACGCAAGCGTCTCCCTGACCAGCGGTCGGAAATCGAAAGGACCGATCTGCGCGCCGGCGGTAGAATGGACACGACCCTGCAGTGTTCGATCGGGCCATAGATTCCTTGAACCAATGCGATGCATCAGGTCGCGGTATCCAGGCGCTGCTGTTGAGATCGTCCCTCGTCGGATGAACCTGATGCGGCACCCACTGCGGCCGAACTGAACTTCACGGTTCAGGATGCCGGTCCGGCCGGCACAGGCGGGGTCTCCCCACTCACACGAGGCTGCGCGCCGTTCAGGAGGCGCGCAGGCTTGCACTTCGGCGGCCCTGTTTCTCCGTCTGGAAGCATGTCGCGCCAATACTGGCTGATGAAGTCCGAACCCGACGAGTGCTCGATCGACGACGCACTCGCGATGCCCGGCGCCATCGTGCCGTGGACCGGCGTGCGCAATTTCCAGGCACGCAATTTCATGCGCGACAAGATGCGCATCGGCGACGGCGTCCTCTTCTATCACTCGAGCTGCCCCGAACCCGGGATCGCGGGCGTCGCCGAAGTCGCGTCCACGCCCTACCCCGATCCCACGCAGTTCGACGCCGCCTCGCCTTACCACGACGACCGAAGCAAGCCCGAGGCGCCGCGCTGGGCCCTCGTCGACGTGCGGGCGCTGCGCAAGACCCGGCTCGTCTCGCTTGCCGAACTGCGCGAGCACGCCGAACTCGCGGACATGCTGGTGCTGCGCAGGGGCAACCGGCTGTCGATCACGCCGGTCTCGCCGGCGCATTGGCGCTTCGTCACCGAGCGTCTGCTCGAAGAAGCCGGCCGCTGACGCACGACGCCGGTGGTAGCATCGCCGGTTTCCCGGAGATCGTCGCCGTGCCCGACTTGCCCCTCATCGGCTGGCTGCTGTTGCTCGGCGGCTTCACCGGCCTGGCGGCCGGACTGCTCGGCATCGGAGGCGGCATGCTGATGGTGCCCTTCCTGACGATGCTGCTGACGGCGCGCGACTTTCCGCTCGATATCGTCGTCAAGGTCGCGATCGCCACCTCGCTGACGACGATCCTGTTCACCTCGCTGTCGAGCGTGCGCGCGCACGCCCGGCGCGGCGCCGTCCGATGGGACATCGCGAAGACGCTGGCGCCGGGCATCGTCATCGGCTCGCTGCTCGGCGCCCAGGTCGCGGCGTTGATGCCGGGCCGGCTTCTCGCCGTGGCCTTCGGCGTCTTCGTGTCGCTGATGGCTACGCGAATGCTCGTCGCACAGGCCTCGCAGGCCGATCGCGTGCTGCCGGGTGCTCGCGGCATGGCCGGAATGGGCGCGCTGATCGGCGCGCTGTCGGCGCTGGTCGGGGCCGGGGGCGGCTTCATCACCGTGCCTTTCCTCACGCGGGCGAACGTGCGCATCCACGAGGCCGTGGCCACCAGTGCGGCCTGCGGCTTTCCGATCGCGCTGGCCGGCGCGACCGGCTACGTCGTTGCCGGATGGAACCAGGCGCTGCCGGCCGGCACCGTCGGCTTCGTCTACATCCCTGCGCTGCTGGCGATCGTCGCGTCCAGCGTGTTGACCGCGCCGCTGGGCGTGAAGGTCGCGCATGCGCTGTCGGTTTCGCGGCTGCGCCAGGTGTTCGCCGGCCTGCTGTACGCGCTGGCCGCGTACATGCTGTGGAAGGGGCTGGCGGGGGGCTGAACGAGGCCCGCCCGGCCTTTCAGCCCGCGTACTTCTCGCGCAGCAGGTTCTTCTGAACCTTGCCCATCGTGTTGCGGGGCAGCTCATCGACGACGTGGATGCGCTTGGGCACCTTGAACGCGGCGATCTGCGAGCGCAGCTGAGCGATCAGCGCGGCCTCATCCAGGCTGGCGCCGGGCAGCGGCACGACGACCGCCGTCACGGCCTCGCCGAAATCGTGGTGGGGCACACCGATCACCGCCGACTCGAACACGCCGTCCATCTCGTCGAGGTAGGACTCGATCTCCTTCGGATAGACGTTGTAGCCGCCGGTGATGATCAGGTCCTTGCTGCGCCCGACGATCGACAGGTAGCCGTTGGCGTCCCACTTGCCCATGTCGCCGGTCCGGAAGAAGCCGCCGTCGGAGAACTCTTCCTTCGTCTTCTCGGGCATGCGCCAATAGCCGCCGAAGACGTTTGGCCCGCGCACCTGGATCGCGCCGATCTGGTCGAGCCCGCAAGGCGTCCCGGCCTCGTCGACGACGCGCACCTCGATGCCGGGCAGCGGCAGGCCGACCGTGCCGGCGACGCGATTGCCGTCGTAGGGGTTCGACGTGATCATGACCGTCTCGCTCATCCCGTAGCGCTCGAGGATGCGCTGGCCGGTGCGCTCCTCGAACTGCCGGAACGTGTCGGGCAGCAGCGGCGCCGAACCCGAAACGAACATCCGCATCCCGCGCACCGCCTCTCGCCCGAAGCCCGGGTGATCGAGCAGGCGCACATACATCGTAGGCACGCCCATGAAGACCGTGGCACGCGGCAGCAGCCGCAGCACGACCTCGGGATCGAACTTCGACAGCCACAGCATCCGGCTGCCGTTGAGCAACGCGCCATGGCAGGCGACGAACAGGCCGTGCACGTGAAAGATCGGCAACGCATGCAGCAGCACGTCGCCCTGGCGCCAGCGCCAATACAGGTGCAGCGTGCGGGCGTTGCTGACGACGTTGCTGTGCGAGAGCATCGCCCCCTTGCTGCGACCCGTCGTACCCGAGGTGTAGACGATGCAGGCCAGGTCGTCGGCGGAACGCGGCACCGTTTCGAAAGCGTCGGACTGCGAGGCGGCCACTTCGGACAACGTGCCGTCGCCCTGCTGGCCGAGCGTGAACAGATGCGAGACGCGATGCCGGGCAACGATCGGATCGACCCAGTCGCGGTTTTCCGGCGAGCAGACGACGACCGAGGGTTCGGCGTTCTCGACGAAATAGTCGATCTCGGCCGCCTGGTAGGCGGTGTTCAGCGGCAGGAACACGTGGCCGGCCCGCAAGGCGCCGAGGTACAGCAGCAGCGCCTCCGGCGACTTCTCGACCTGTACGGCGATGCGGGCGCCAGCCGACAGTCCGAGCCCGGCCAGCAGATTCGCGATGCGCGCGCTGCCGCGCTCGATGTCCGCCCAGCTGTACAGCCGGCCTTCGGGCGTCTCGATCGCGCAAGCATCGCGATCGGCAGGAAACCCGGCGGCCAGCACCGAGTACAGGTTCATGTCGGAGGAGTCGGTCTTGTTCATGTTCGTCCAGCAGAATCCGGCCGCTGGGTGCGGCCGTTCTAGGAGGCTGTCGGACTATGGCAAGGGGTCGCGCGGTGGACGGCAGGGAT
>CALLYQ010000541.1 GCA_937858875.1 uncultured Lautropia sp.
CGGCGCGGCGCCGGCCGGAAGCGCGCTCGTGCCCGGCGAGCCGGCGGGACGCTGGTCGGCCGTCGTCGATCGTCTGCGCCGCGCCGCGGCCGGGGCTCGCCCCGACGACGATATCGGCTGAGCGCGCGGGCGGCCGGCTGAGCCGACTTCGGCCGGCTCGCCCTTGCCCGTAGAGCTCAGACTTGTCCTGCCGGCGGAATCAGCAGCGGCGGCCCCTTCCAGGCTGTCAGCACCTGCTGCGCCGACGAGCCCAGCAGCGCGGCCGACAGGCCCGATCGGCCGAGCGTGCCCATGCACAGCAGGTCGACGTCATGCTTCTGCGCCTGTTCGACGATCGCCTTGGCCGGCAGGTCGTGCTCGACGACCTCGAAGCGCAGGGTCCGTTGCCGCAGGCGCTCGGGCGCAGGCATCAGGTCCTGCAGCGCCTTTTCGCGCCGGGCGCGTTCCTGCGCATGCTCGGCCTCGAACTCGGCGTACGACGGCCGTCCGAAGGCGCCGTCGAGCATCTGGTTCGGATTCATCACGTTGATGACGGTGATCTCGCAACCGGGTGGGGCGATCGCGATCGCATGGGCGACGGCGCGATTGCCGGTATCGGACAGGTCCGTGGCCACGAGCAGCCGGCGCACTTCGCTCGGTGCCGAGACCGCGGCGGCGGCCACCGCTTCGGGCGGCGTCGGCACGACGAGCACGTTCGTCGGTGCCTCGCGAAGCAGCTGCAGCGAGACCGAACCGGCGAACAGCCGCTGCAGCGGACGCCGCTGATTGGTGCCGGTCACGATCAGGTCGATCGCCTCGCGTTCGGCCAGGTGCGCGAGCCGCGAAGCCGGGTCGCCGAGGTGCGGCGACACGACGACCTCGGCCGGCAGCTCGGGTTCGAGCTGCGCGACGCGTTCGACCAGCGCGTCGTAGAGCCGCCGGCGCGCTTCGTCGGGCGCATCGAGCAAGCCCATCCGGCTGGCCTCGCGCTTCGCGTCGTCGGTATAGGCGGCCAGGATCCGGCATGAGCCGATCCCGGCCAGTCGGGCGGCGAAGGCGAGCGCCGACGCGGATTGCACGGTGAAGTCGAAGCCGACCATGATGTTCAGCGGCCGCTCGCCGCGCAGCCAGGCCAGCAGCGGCGCCGCTTCGCGCACGACGAGCATCGGCAGCGTCGTGCGTCCGAGCGTGCGCTCGCAGGTCTTGCCGACCGATACGCCGGGGCCGTCGCGCGAACCCGTGGCGCCGAGCACAAGCAGCGTCGACTGATGGCGCGCCGCCTCCCCGAGCAGCGCCTCGTCGGGCCAGCCGTCGGGCAACGCCGCATCGACGGTCGCGCCGAGGGCGCGCAGGCGCTCGACCTCGGCGTCGAGCCGTTCGCGCGCGGCGGTCTCGAGCGTCTGCAGAACGTGCGCGGCACCGAAGACCGCGCCGCGCACGTCCAGTGCGTGCACCAGTTCCATCCGTCCGCCCGAACGGGCGGCCAGCAGTGCTGCGACCTCGGCAGCCTCGTAGCTTCTTTCGCTGAACTCGGTTCCGCAGGTGATTCGCATCGGGGCAGAGCCTCGCGTCGGGGTGGCGGTACCCGCAGTTTAGCGGCGCAAGTCTGCCGGGGTGGCGTGCACCCGGTGAGGTCGATCGGCGGAACCCGCGGTTCAGGGCATGTACTGGCCTCCGTTGACCTCGAGGACCTGGCCGGTCACGTAGCCCGACAGTCGTTCGCTGGCCAGGAACACGAAGGCGCCCACGCACTCGTCGGCGCTGCCCAGCCGGCCCATCGGGATCGTCGCCTTGAAGCCTTCGAGCTGCTGCGCGGTACTGAACTTGTCGTGGAAAGGCGTCGTGATCACGCCGGGTGCGACCGCGTTGACGCGAATCCCGTCCTTCGCCAGTTCCTTGGCCAGGCCGCGGGCGGCCGTGCTGACGAAACCCTTCGACGCTGCATACAACACGGCGCCCGGGCCGCCGAACGCGATCGCCGTGGCGACGCCTGCGATGTTGCCGATGCCCACCCGGCCCGACCGCCATGGCGAGCCGCGACCGAGCTGACGAAGATCACGCTGCCGCCGCCCTGTCGCCGCATCTGCGGCACGGCCGCGGCGGTGGTCATCCAGGCAGAGCGCGCGTTCAGGTGAACGACTTCGTCGAAGAAAGCGTCGTCGGTCTCCTCGACCGGTACGCGCCGGACCAGTGCACCGGCGTTGTTGACGAGCACGTCGATGCGGCCATAACGCTCGATCGTGGCCGTCACCGCGGCGCGCATCTGCGCGGAGTCGAGCGCGTCGGCCCGAAAGGCGAAGGCCTGCGAGCCGGCCGCGGCGATTTCGGCAACCAGCGCTTCGGCCGCTTCCTTGCTGCTGTGATAGTGGATGCCGAGCCGCGCACCGAGCCGGCCGAACTCGCGCGCGACGGCCGCGCCGATGCCGGTCGATGCGCCGGTGACCAGAACGACCTTGTCCCTGATGTCTTCCACTTCGACTGTCTCCGTTGTTTGTAGACGAAGCCGACATTTGAGCCGCGGAAGCCCGTTCCACGCAAATGCCGGCAGGGCATCGATGCCCGAAGCGAGCTCGCTGCCGTGGTAAGTTCAGCATGACATCCGGCGGCCACGACGATGCGCACCGACCCGCGTTACCCGAACCTGTTCATCACCGACCACCCGCTGATCCAGCACAAGCTCACGCACATGCGCGACCGGCTGACGTCCACGCGCACGTTTCGCGGGCTGTTGCGCGAGATCACGCTGCTGATGGGCTACGAGATCACGCGCGACCTGCCGCTGACCACGCGCGCGATCGAGACGCCGCTGCAGCCGATGGAGGCGCCGGTGATTGCCGGCAAGAAGATCGCGATCGTTCCGGTGCTGCGTGCCGGGCTCGGCATGGCCGACGGCCTGCTCGAGCTGATCCCGTCGGCGCGCGAGGGCCACATCGGGCTGTATCGCGGACCGGACAAGCAGCCGATCGAGTACTACGTGCGGCTGCCGGAGCCGCAGGGGCGGGTATTCATCGTCTGCGATCCGATGCTCGCCACCGGTCACTCGGCCGTCTACGCGGTCAAGATGCTGATCGATCGCGGCGTGGCCCCCGATGCGATCCGCTACCTGGCGCTGGTCGCGGCGCCCGAGGGCGTCGAGACCTTCCATCGGGCGCACCCGCAGGTGCCGGTCTTCGTCGCCGCGCTCGACAGCCACCTCGACGAGCGCGCATACATCGTCCCGGGGCTCGGCGATGCCGGCGACCGGATTTTCGGAACCAAGCACTGAAGAGCGTGTGAACGAACGGCCATGTCCGCCAACCACGATATGACGCGCCCGCACATCGCGCACTGGCCGCCCGGGCTTCCGCTGCACCTGACGCTGCCCGAAACGAACCTGTACCACAACGTCGAGGTGTCGGCGGCACGCTATCCGGACAAGCCCTTCATCGTCTTCTACGACACGCCGATCAGCTTCGCGCAGTTCCATCGCGAGACCGAGGCGATCGCCGGGTACCTGCAGCACGACTGCGGCGTCCGGGCCGGCGACCGGGTGCTGCTGTACATGCAGAACAGCCCGCAGTGGGCGCTGGCCTACTATGCGATCCTGCGCGCCAACGCCGTCGTCGTGCCGGTCAATCCGATGAACATGAGCGACGAGCTGCGCCATTACGTCGCCGACAGCGGTGCAGCCGTCGCGTTCGTCGCGCAGGATCTGCTGCCGCAACTGCAGCCGTTGTGCGGCGAAGCCGCCGAGCCAGGCGTCGGGCCGGGCAGCGAGGCCCCCGGGGACAATGGCGCGGGGCGTGAGAGCCCGGGGCATGAGAGCCCGGGGCATGAGAGCCCGGGGCATGAGAGCCCGGGGAATGAGGGCCCGGGCCTGACCCGGATGATCGTCGCGACCTACAGCGACTACCTGCGGCAGCCGTCGGAACTGCCGGTGCCGGCCTTCGTGTCGGCGCCGCGGCAGCCGCTGCCGGCAGGCGGCGCCGTTGCCTGGGCCGACGTGCTGGCGGCCGGTCGCAAGCCGGGGCCGCTCACCGCCGGCCCCGACGACCTCTGCGTGATGCCGTACACCTCGGGTACGACCGGCAAGCCGAAGGGCTGCATGCACACGCACCGCAGCGTCATGTGCACGGCGGTCGGCGGCATCCACTGGTTCGGTCGCACGC
>CALLYQ010000542.1 GCA_937858875.1 uncultured Lautropia sp.
CGGCCCCGACTACCTGATTCCGAAGCCCTTCGATCCGAGGCTGATCGCGCGCATCGCGCCGGCCGTCGCGCGTGCCGCGATGGACAGCGGCGTCGCGACCCGGCCGATCGCCGACTTCGAGGCCTACCACCGCCAGCTCGAGCAGTTCGTCTATCACTCGGGCCACTTCATGAAGCCGATCTTCGCGGCGGCACGAGACGTTCCCGACCGCACGATCGTCTATGCGGAGGGCGAGGAAGAGCGCGTGCTGCGCGCGCTGCAGGTGATCATCGACGAGAAGCTCGCGCGGCCGGTGCTGGTGGGCCGGCCGGCGATCATCGAGCAGCGCATCGAACGCTTCGGCCTGCGGATGAAGGCCGGCGTGCATTTCGAAATCGTCAACCCGGACCAGGACGAACGCTACAGCCGCTACTGGCGCGAGTATCACCAGCTCACCGACCGCAAGGGGATCACCGAGCAGTACGCAAAGATCGAGATGCGTCGCCGGCTGACGCTGATCGGCGCGATGATGATCCACATGGGCGAAGCCGACGGCATGATCTGCGGCACCTACGGCAACTACTCGCTGCACCTGCACTACATCGACCAGGTCATCGGCCGTCGCCCCGGTGCCAGCGTCTACGCGGCGATGAACACGCTGATGCTCGAAGGCCGCCAGGTCACGCTGGTCGACACGCACGTGAACGCCGATCCCACAGCCGAGCAGCTGGCCGAGATCGCGATGATGGCTGCCGAAGCGCTGCGCCGGATCGGCGTCGTGCCCAAGGTGGCGCTGCTGTCGCACTCGAACTTCGGCACCTCGAACCTGCCCAGCGCAGTCAAGATGCGCGAGGCGCTCGCGCTGATCCGGGAGCGGGCGCCGGAGCTGGAAATCGACGGCGAGATGCACGGCGACACCGCGCTCGATTCGAAGTACCGCGAACGCTGGATGCCGCGATCGACGCTGTCGGGCGACGCCAACCTGCTCGTGCTGCCCGGCATCGATGCCGCCAACATCTCGTACAACCTGCTGAAGACGGCAGCCGGCCACAACGTGTCGATCGGCCCGGTGCTGCTCGGCGCGGCGCGTCCGGTCCACATCCTGACGCCGTCGGCGACGGTGCGCCGGATCGTCAACATGACTGCCTGGACCGTCGTCGAGGCCGTCGGCAGTACCTGAGAGCCTGAGCGCGCCTGGCGCCCGACGCCTGTCCCGCCGGGGCTACCGTCCGGGTTCCGGCGCGTTGACGGTCGAGCGGCTGGCACTTACGGTCTGGGGTCCGAACTCCTTCATCGACGATTCAACCGGCCCGAAAGACCACCATGTCCGCGCCTCAAGCCAAAGGCGTCGGCGACGAAGCGATCGACGCCCCTCCTGTCGACCGGCGCCGTCGTCTCGAATTGCTCGAGGACTGCCGCGAATTGGTGCTTTCGCGCCTGGGGCGCGTCGTGGCCGAGGCGCTCGCAGGCATCAGCGACGAACTGACCGAGCTCGCGCTGCGCGAAACGCGTCGCGACGCGCAACAGGCGCTGCTCGACGCAGTTTCGCTGGTGCGCAGCCACCGGCCGGAGATCGAACTGCGTTTCCACGACGCGTTCTCGGAAATCTTCGAGCGCCGGATGCGCGGCGAGTCCGACGCGCCGCAGGCCTCGCAGCCGCAGGGCGGCGAATTGTCGCTGGTCGACGACAGCGAGATCGGCGAGCGGCTGGCGCTCGATCGGCTCGTGCAGCGTTCGCGCAGCAAGCTCGACCCCGACGAAGTCCTCGGCGTGCGCGCGCGGCTCGGTGCGCTGGTCGAGCGCGACTGGTTCGATGAAAAGGGCCATCCGGCATCGCCCGAGGCCGTGTTCGAGGCGCTGCGCCGCACGCTCGACCAGCTGAAGGCCAAGTCGGACGTGCGCGACGCGCTGCTGCGCGCGCTGGAGCCGCACGTGTCGGCGAATCTGAACGACATCTACTCGAGCGTCAACGAACGTCTGCGCAGCGGCCAGATCCTGCCCAGCATCAGGGCACGCATCGTCAATGCGCCCGACTCGCGTGCGAACCCGCACGCCGATTCCGGCGCAGCGTCGCCGGCGCGAGGAGAGGACTACGGC
>CALLYQ010000543.1 GCA_937858875.1 uncultured Lautropia sp.
TCGCGGCACTGCGCGCCGACTTCGAGCGCGCCTACCGGCAGCGCTTCGCGTTCCTGCTGCCGGACCGCGCGTTGATCATCGAGTCGGCGATCGCCGAAGTGCTGGGCGCGCCGGCCGGGGAATCGCAGCTCGCCGTCTCCGATGTGTCGGGCGCCGTCGACGCGAGTGGCGCCGAAGCCGTGGCGACGGTCCCGATGTACGCCGGCGGCCGCTGGCAGCACACGCCGCTGTACGAGCGCGACGCGCTGGCCGCCGGTATCGCCGTCGACGGCCCGGCGATCGTGGTCGAGGCAACCGCCACGACGATCGTCGAGCCGGGCTGGCGGGCCGCGGGCAGCGCGCGCGGCGACCTGGTGCTCGAGCGCTTCGTGCCGCGCCCGAAGCGCGTCGCCGTCGGCACCGACGCCGATCCGGTGATGCTCGAAATCTTCAATAACCTGTTCATGTCGATCGCCGAACAGATGGGCTACCGGCTGCAGAACACCGCCCACTCGGTCAACATCAAGGAACGGCTCGATTTTTCCTGCGCGATCTTCGACGCCGACGGCAACCTCGTGGCCAACGCGCCGCACATGCCGGTGCACCTGGGCTCGATGGGGGCCAGCGTGCAGGCGGTGATCCGCGAGCACGTCACTGGCGCCGCGTCGGAGGCCGGCGCCAGGCCTCCCGGTGCCACGCCTCCCGGCGACCCGCTGAAGCCCGGCGACGTCTACATGCTGAACGATCCCTACGCCGGCGGCACGCACCTGCCCGACGTCACGGTCATCACGCCGGTCTTCGACGAGGCCGGCGAGCGGATCCTGTTCTACGTCGGTTCGCGCGGCCACCACGCCGACATCGGCGGGATCACGCCGGGATCGATGCCGCCCGACAGCCGCACGATCGACGAGGAAGGGGTGCTGCTGACCGACTTCAAGCTCGTCGACGACGGGGTATTCCGGGAGCAGCCGCTGCGCGACGCGCTGGCCGGCGCCACCTGGCCGGCACGCAATCCCGAGCAGAACATCGCCGACCTGCGCGCGCAGATCGCGGCCAACGAGAAGGGCCGCGAAGAACTGCTGAAGATGGTCCGCCATTTCGGGCTCGACGTCGTCATGGCCTACATGGGTCACGTGCAGGACAACGCCGAGGAGTCGGTGCGCCGCGTGATCGGGGCGCTGAAGGATGGCGAGTTCGAACTGCCGCTCGACAACGGCGCGAAGATTCGCGCGAAGATCACCGTCGATCGCGATTCGCGCAGCGCCACGATCGATTTCGGCGGCAGCTCGGCGCAGTTGCCGAACAACTTCAACGCGCCGCTGGCGGTCACGACGGCCGCCGTGCTCTACGTGTTCCGCACGCTGGTCGACGACGAGATCCCGATGAACGCCGGCTGCCTGAAGCCGATCACGGTGATCGTTCCCGAGGGCACGATGCTCAATCCGCGCCATCCGGCGGCAGTCGTGGCCGGCAACGTCGAGACCTCGATGTGCATCACGAACTGCCTGTACGGTGCGCTCGGCGTGATGGCCTCGGGTTCGCCGACGATGAACAACTTCACCTTCGGCAATGCGCGCCACCAGTACTACGAGACGATCTCCGGCGGCTCCGGGGCCGGCGGCGAGTACGACGCCGAAGGCAGGCTTGCCGGCGGCTTCGACGGCACCGCGCTCGTTCAGACGCACATGACGAATTCGCGGCTGACCGATCCCGAGATCCTGGAGCTGCGTTTTCCTGTGCGCCTGGAGAGCTACGAGATCCGGCAGGGCTCGGGCGGGGCAGGGCGCTGGCGCGGCGGCGACGGCGGCATTCGTCGAATCCGCTTCCTCGAACCGATGACGGCCTCGATCCTGTCCAACGGCCGGATCCATCCGGCCTTCGGCATGGCCGGCGGCGAACCCGGCGCGCCCGGGCGCAGCAGCGTCGAGCGCAGCGACGGCCG
This sequence comes from uncultured Lautropia sp., assembly GCA_937858875.1. Taxonomy (GTDB): domain Bacteria; phylum Pseudomonadota; class Gammaproteobacteria; order Burkholderiales; family Burkholderiaceae_E; genus Zeimonas. The sequence continues at coordinate 1,922 of CALLYQ010000543.1, forward strand.
CGTCGAAGTGCTCGAGCATGCCGACAAGGCCGAACTCGATGCCGGCGGCGATTTCGCGGATGGGGTGATCGCCTTTGACGGCCAATGGCTCGGCGGGGAGACGTTCGTGTCCTTCGACAAAACGGCGGTCAAACTGCTGGACGGGCAGGGAATCGCTGCGCAACTGCTGAAATAGCCATGAGGG
>CALLYQ010000544.1 GCA_937858875.1 uncultured Lautropia sp.
TTGCCCGGCGTCGAGCTCGGGGACGATGTAGTGGTAGTTGGTGTCGAACCACTTCGTCATCTCGCCGGCGGCCACGCCGCCGCAGCAGCCGGCATGCTCTTCGGCCGATCGGGTCGAGCGGCCGCGCGCGACGCGGAAGTAGTTGTCCAGCGCATCGCCATGGAAGCCCTGCACCCGCTCGGGCAGGTTGCCGAGCGTGAAGCTCATGTCGAGCACCTGGTCGTAGAACGAGAAGTCGCCGACCGGGACGAGGTCGAGCCCGGCCTGGTTTTCCCAATGGCGCCGGCGCAGTTCGGTGCCCTGCGCCTTCAGCTCGCCGCGCGACGATTTTCCGTTCCAGTACGACTCCAGCGCGAATTTCAGCTCGCGCGCGGCGCCGATCCGTGGAAAGCCGAGGTTGTGTGTCGTGATGCCCATCGTATTGCCTTCGTTTGCGTGGATGGCACCGATGCTAAGCAAGGCGATCCATGAAGTAAAATGGCCGTTATTCAACTGTCGATCAATCCAGTTCATGATCGAAAAGATCCACCTGGCGATCATTCAGGAAGTGGACCGGCAGGGCTCGTTGACTGCGGCCGCCGGCGTGCTGTGCCTGACGCAATCCGCGCTCAGCCATGCGATGAGGAAGCTGGAGAAGCAACTGGGCACCGACATCTGGCTGCGCGAAGGGCGTAGCCTGAGGCTGACCCAGGCGGGCCAGCACCTGCTCGCCGTAGCCAACCGGGTACTGCCGCAGTTCGTGCTCGCCGAGGAGCGCATGCGCCAGTTCGCGCAGGGCGAGCGCGGCACGCTGCGCATCGGCATGGAATGCCATCCGTGCTACCAATGGCTACTGAAGGTGGTGTCGCCGTACCTGGCAGGCTGGCCCGACGTGGATGTCGACGTCAGGCAGAAGTTCCAGTTCGGCGGGATCGGCGCGTTGTTCGGCTACGAGATCGATCTTCTGGTCACGCCCGATCCGCTGTTCAAGCCGGGCCTGCGCTTCGAGCCCGTGTTCGACTACGAGCAGGTGTTGGTGGTTGCCCGCCGCCATCCGCTGGCGCAGGTCGCCTGGGTCAAGCCGGTGCAACTGGCCGGCGAGACGCTGATCAGCTATCCGGTGGAGACCGAGCGGCTCGACATCTACACGCAGTTCCTGACGCCGGCGGGCATCGCGCCGAGGCGGCACAAGACCATCGAGACGACCGACATCATGCTGCAGATGGTCGCGGGCGGCCGCGGCGTGGCTGCACTGCCGCGTTGGCTCGTGCAGGAATACGCCGACAGGGTCGACGTCGTTCCGGTCCGCCTGGGCCGCCAGGGTCTCGCCAAGCAGATCTTCCTGGGGGCGCGCGAGGCGGATGTCGACATCGACTACCTGAGGGCCTTCGTCGAGCTGGCGCGCCGGCCGCCGACACCTTCGACCGGTCGTGCACTCGACGGAAATGCGGGGACGGCGTGAGCATGCCGTGAAGCCGTGACGCGCTGATCGTCGGCGCAGGCCACGACCGCCTGGTCTGCGTCTCGCCGACAGCATGCATAATGGCCTGATGCACGCGCTGCGTACCTCATCGGTCCTGCCTCGTCTTGCGCTGGCGTGGTTCGTGTTGATGCTGGGCGTTGCAGCCGGATCGCCGCAGCTTGGCCACTCCCGGGCCATGGAAGTGGTGGTGTGCTCGGCAGCAGACAGTGCCAGGTTCATCATCGTCGACGGCGACGGCCTGCCGGTGGAAACCGGCCCGCACACGCTCGACTGCCCTCTGTGCCTTCCTGCGTTCGCGCCCTTGCCTGCGGCGAGCCTTGTCCTGCCGACGCCTCAGCCGCTGGCGCATGCAGCCTGGTCGAGCATCGCTGCCGACATCGCGGCACTCGTCGGCGCCCCATTGCCCGCGCGCGGGCCTCCGTACCGCGCCTGATCCGCTCCGCAGTTCGCCTGATTCGTTTCCGGCCGTGTCGCCTCGCCCTGTGGCCCGTCGGTCGCAGGCCTGATCACGGCCTCCAGGCACGCGGAGCGGATCGCTACCGTTGATCCGTTGGCAACGCGCACCGTCGCAAGGCGCTCGCGTGCCCGCGATTTGCGAGCAGCAGCCTTCGATCCAGACTTCCTAGGGCTCTTCCGAATTCAATCCCGATCCGCGATTCAATCCCGATCCGCAAGGAGATCGACATGAAACCCGTCTTTCGTTTCCTCGTCGCCGGCGCCCTCCTGATCGCCGCATCCGCCAACGCGCAAGTCACCGTCAGCGACGCCTGGGTCCGAGCCACCGTGCCGCAGCAGCAGGCGACCGGCGCCTTCATGCAACTCCGGGCCGCCCGTGACACTCGCCTGGTCTCGGCCAGTTCACCTCTGACGCCAGGCGTCGAAGTGCACGAGATGGCGATGGAGGACGGCGTGATGAAGATGCGTGAAGTGCCGGCCGTCGAATTGCCTGCGGGCAAGACCGTGGAGCTGAAGCCCGGCGGCTATCACGTGATGCTGATGGACTTGAAGCAGCCGGTGACCGAAGGAGAAACGGTTCCCCTGACCTTGGTCTTCGAGGACAGGGACGGCAGGCGTGAGACCGTGACCGTCGATGCGACCGTTCGTCCGATCAATACCGGTGCGCGTCCTGCCGCGCATGGAGACCACAAGCACTGAGCCCCTAGGAGGCTGTCATGCATGCGCGGGCGACTCCGAGAGCCTTCGAATCCGCGCTGTACCGCCGCATCTGGCGCTGGCACTTCTACGCCGGACTCGTCTGCCTGCCGTTTCTCGCGATGATGGCGCTGACCGGCGCGCTGTACCTCTACCAGGAGCCGATCGAGTCGCTGTTCCATGCGCGGTTGCGATTCGTCGAGGCGGCGCCGGGGCCGCCGCTGGACGCCGAATCGCTGGTGGCGCGCGCGCAGGCGGCCGAAGCCGGCGCAGCCGTGCGCTTCGTCGCGCCCGCGCAACCGGGCCGCAGCGCCGAGGTCGGCATCCGCACGCCCGAAGGCACGGTGTCGGTCTATCTCGATCCGGCCAACGGGCAGGTGCTTGGCCGCCTTCGCGACGACCGCAAGCTGATGGAGATCGCCAGGCGGATTCACTCGCTCGAGATCGCCGGCGCCGTGGCGAACCACTGGATCGAAGTCGTGGCCGGCTGGGCGATCGTGCTGGTCGTCTCGGGCGTCTTCCTGTGGTGGCCGCGCGCAGCAGGCGGCTCCGGCGGTGTCTACAGCCTGCGCGGACGCCCCGGGCAGCGGATCTGGTGGCGCGACCTGCATGCCGTCATCGGCGTGTTCGCTGCCGCGGCACTCCTGTTCCTGGCCGTTACCGGCATGCCCTGGTCGGCGTTCTGGGGCCAGCAGTTCGGTCGCCTGACCAACGAATGGGGCGTCGGCCTGCCGAAGCACCTGTTCGGGCCGGCGCCGCCGTCTTCTCCGCCGATGGCGAGCCTCGGCGATGTGCCGTGGACACTGACCCAGGCGCCGGTGCCGCGGTCAGCGCTTCCGTCGCAGGCATCGCCCCCATCGCAAGCATTGCCGACGACGCTGCCGGCAGCGGAGTCCGGCGGCCATGCGGGTCACGACGCAGCCGGCCCTCCGGCTGCCTCTGCCGAAGCGAGCGTGCCGTCGATCGGGCTGAACGAAGCATTGCGCATCTTCGCGCGGCTGCGCCTTCCGTCGATGACGCCGGTGCACCTGCCCGTCGGCCCGCACGGCGTCTACACCGCCAGGCTGTTTCCAGACGATGCGAGAGGCCAGCGCGTCGTTCATCTCGACCGGTACTCGGGTGCCGTGCTTGCCGACGTCGGCTATGACGACTACGGGGTGGCCGGGCGCCTCACCGAGTGGGGCGTGCAGTTGCACACCGGGCGCCAGTTCGGCTGGGCCAATCAGCTCGTGATGCTGGCTGGCTGCCTCTCCATCCTGGTGCTGGCGGTTTCCGCCGTGGTGATGTGGTGGAAGCGCCGTCCACGCGGCCGGCTGGCCGCACCGCCGCGCCGACCCGGCGACCGCGCCGCCTTCGGTGCGATCGCGGCGGCGGTGCTGCTCGGCCTGGTCTACCCGCTGCTGGGCGCATCGATGTTCGTCGCGCTGGTCGTCGATGCAGCCATACCGCGGCGTTGGCGCGAAGGTGTCGGCCTTTGACTCGAAAACGATCGAAACCGCTGGAGGAGACCTGATGAAGCAACTGCTCGCCGCTTCGGCTGCCGCGATGGCCATTGCCTCGCCTGCTGCGCAGACAGTCGAGGCCGAGACCACTTTGCCGACAGTGACGGTTTCGGCCGAGCGTCCGGCGCGCTCACTGACCGTGCCCGATACCGAACAGGCCACCTACGACATCCAGCGAACTCCCGGTGCGGTCACGCTCATTCCCGAGACAAGCTTCAAGGAAGGCTCGGCTCGAACCGTCAGGGACATCCTCGGTTGGGTCCCGGGAGTCGTGACGCAGTCCCGCTGGGGCCCGGACGCGCGCCTGTCGATCCGTGGTTCCGGCTTGTCTCGCAATTACGGCAACCGCGGCATCAACATGTTGATGGACGGAATCCCCATCAACACCGCCGACGGCCTGTTCGACCTGTTCGAAATCGATCCGACCGCATACCGTTACGTCGAAGTGTTCAAGGGGGCCAACGCGCTTCGCTACGGCGCCAATGCGCTGGGCGGCGCAATCAATTTCGTTACGCCAACCGGGCGCGATGCCTTTCGATTCGAAGGCCGGGTCGACGTGGGCAGCTTCGGCCATCGCAAGGGCCAGGCGAGCACCGGGGCGGCCCATGGGCCTTGGGACTACTTCGTTACCGGATCGGCGGAGCGCTTCGACGGCTACCGCGAGCACAGCGATGGCCGTCAGCAACGCCTCAGCGGCAATGTCGGCTACGCGTTCTCGCCGACCGCCGAGACGCGCTTCTATCTGAATGCGAATTCATGGCGATCGCGCCTGCCGGGCGAGGTCACCAAGGAGGCGGCATTGCGGTTGCCTCGCGTCGCCGATCCGGAGTTCGTGCGACTCGACCAGCAGCGAAATATCGACTCGCTGCGCCTGGCCAACAAGACCACGCTGCTCTTCGGCCCCACGACGCTCGAGTTCGGTCTCTTTGCCGTCCGCCGCCATGTGATGCACCCGATCTACCAGTGGCTCGACTACCGTGTGCGCGACCATGGCGGTTTCGTGCGCGCCGTCGATGACCGGATGCTCGGTGCCTACCGAAACCGCGTTGTCGCAGGCCTGAACATTCACAACGGCACGATCGACAACGCGCAATTCATCAATTTGCCGGGTGGGGTGAAGGGCGATCTGGTTTCGTCGAACGTCGACAAGTCCGAGAATATCTCCGTCTACGTGGAGAACTCGTTCTTCGTCCGGCCGGACGTCGCCCTTGTCGCAGGCGCGCAGTTCCAGCACGCGGTTCGGGACCGCAGGGACAGATTCCTCGCCGATGGCGACCAGTCGGGGCGCCGAAGCTACGACGATTTCAGTCCCAAGCTAGGCATTGTCTGGGACGTCGGCCCCGATTGGCAGCTGTTCGCCAACGTCTCGCGCAGCGCCGAGGTGCCGACCTTCGATGCGAACACTTTCGCGTCGCCTGCCAGCTCCGATCTCAGCGCGCAGACGGCGACCACGTACGAAGTCGGTACGCGAAGCCGTCGCGGCGGCCTGGCTTGGGAGCTCTCGCTCTACCGTGCCCAGATCAGGAACGAACTGCAGTGTCTTACCACCGCGCCGTGGAGCCCGTGTACGGTGGTGAACGCCGATCGCACCGTGCACCAGGGGATCGAGGCAGCATTCGGATTCGCGTTCCTCGATTCTGCCTTCGATCAGGGTGACCGCTTCTGGCTGAGCGCCACCTATACCTATAACGACTTCTTCTTCGACGGCGACGCGAACTACGGCAATAACCGCCTGCCCGGCGTTCCTCGCCATCAGGTTCGCGCCGAGATTCTGTACAGGCATCCCAGTGGCTTTTACGCCGGGCCGAACGTCGAATGGATGCCGAAGGGCTTCTTTGCCGACAACGCCAATCGACTGAAGGTCGACTCGTACAGTCTCCTGAACTTCAGGATCGGTCTCGGCAATCGGCTTGCGGGATGGTCGGCCTACCTCGAAGGCCGCAATCTGCTCGACAAGCGCTACATCTCCAGCACCATCGTTGCGGGCACCGCCACCGCGGACTCGGCGCTCTTCAACCCCGGCACCGGCCGGTCGGTATACGCGGGGCTGCACTATCAGTGGTGACGAGCATCCGCTTCGTTCGGTCCTGCATCAGCTTGCCGGACGACCGACACGAGCCGCTCGAAACCGCGACGATCCGCCAGCAAGGCGCTCAGCTCGCGCACGCTCAACATCTCGCGAAGCTCCTGCGGCGTCTCGATTTCGTCCAGCCTGGCCAGGCCGATCACCAGCTCCGTGTCGATCTCGCCGCGCCGTCGCGGCCGGGCTTCGATCATCTCGGCATGGGCGGCGACCAGTTCGGGACACGTTGCCAGCAGCGCGATCGCATCGCCTGCGGGCAGCGCCGATTCGAGTTCCGCGGCCAGCGCGTTGGCGCGCACGAGGATCGGCGGCGGCGCCGATTCTTCCGGGACCAGCAGCAGGCCGAGGCGCCGCAGACCGCGGCCCAGGCGCGCGTCGGCGGTCAGGGCTGCAAGCGGAATCGCGAGCAGCAGGCCGAGAATGACCGGGCTCATCCACAGGAACAGCGACCAGGACACCGCGTAGGCGGCGATCCCGAGCAGGACGCCGAACAGCGTGTGGCCGGCGTAGTGGCGCGCGACCTGCGTCCACGGCAGCGCGCCGTCGTCGCGGCGCTGGACGTTCCAGCCGACATCGCGCCCCGACAGCGTGGCAAGGACCGTGACCGACTGGTCGAGCATCGTGACCGGCGCCATCAGACCCGAGACCAGCGTTTCCAGCAGGGTGCCGGCAAAGCTGCGCAGCGTGCCGCCAAACCCGCGCCTGCGTCCGGCATCGACCAGCATCGCGAACAGCGCCAGCAGCTTGGGAACGAACAGCAGACTCATCGTGCCGACGAAGACCCAGGCCGCACGCACCGGATCCTGCGCAGGCCAGCGCGGAAACAGCGCGAAGTCGCGCGGAAAGTATTCGGGCCGGATGTATTGCGCCTGCAGCGCGATCAGGATGCCGACGATCAGGAACAGCAGCCACAGCGGGGCCGTCAGGTAGGCGCCGATGCCGGTCAGCAGATGCAGGCGGCTGATCGGGTGCAGCCCACGCGCGGGCAGCACGCCGGCGTGCTGCAGGTTGCCCTGGCACCAGCGGCGGTCGCGCACGGCGTGATCGCTCAGCGCCGGCGGCGACTCCTCGTAGCTGCCACCGAGTCCCGGAGCGATTTCGACCGACCAGCCGCCGCGGCGCATCAGCGCGGCCTCGACGAAGTCGTGGCTCATGATCTCGCCGCCGATCGGCTTGCGGCCGGCGAGCACCGGCAGCCCGGCCTGCTCGGCGAACGCGCGCGTGCGGATGATCGCGTTGTGGCCCCAGTAGTTGCTTTCGGTGCCGTGCCACCAGGCCAGGCCGCGGACGAGTATCGGGCCGTAGAGGCGGTTGGCGAATTGCTGCAGCCGGGCAAAAGTCGTCGAAGCATTGACGATGACCGGCAGTGTCTGGATCAGGCCCGCCCGTGGGCGCCGATCCATCTCGGCAGCCAGCCGCAGCAGCGTGTCGCCGCTCATCAGGCTGTCTGCGTCGAGCACGACCATGTGCTCGTAAGCGGCGCCGAAGCGCCTGACCCAGTCGCCGATATTGCCGGCCTTGCGGCCCTCGTTGTACCGCCGGTGCCGGTAGAAGATGCGCCGGTGTCCGCCGGTGCGCTCGCGCGCCTCGAGGAACGCGGCTTCTTCGGCGAGCCGGATCCCGGGCCGCGTCGTGTCGCTCAATACGAAGAAGTCGAAATGCCGCAGCGCGCCCGTTTCCGCCAGCGATTCGTGCATCGCCAACAGTCGCGCCATCACCTGCGCGATCTCCTCGTTGTAGACGGGAAAGAGCAGCGCGGTTCTGGTCGGTGGTTCGCTGGGCGCTTCGTCGTCGATCACCGGTGACGGCGGTGGCGCCGACCGCGCGGCCAGCGTCGACACGAAGCCGACGAGGTTCGTCACGAACGAGAATGCGATCCACGCGAACAGCGCGACGAACAGCAGCAACACGAACTGCTCGGGGAAGGTCAGGCCGGCGACCTGGAGCACCAGGTACATTTCGCGCGCCGCAAACGCGGTCAGCAGCGCCGTGGCGGCTAGTAGCGTGAGCCGGCGCAGCGCCATCGATCGCGGTGCGTCGTCCGATTCGATCCGGCGCGCGCGTTCGGTCGTGGCGCGCAGCGATTGCACCGGCATCGACAGCGGAGCCTCCGGCGGGAGGCTGGGGAAGCGATGCTCGACGGTCGGTTCGGGCGGTGTCGGTTCTTCCGGTTCGAGTCTTTCGTCGGTGGTCACCGCCCGCACCGTGCCGGCCTGTCGTTCTAGGGCGTCCACCGGTAGATCCAGGTTTCGGAAAGCACCTGTTCCTCGTGCAGCAAGCGCGCACGCAGGTCGACGGCGTTCGCTTTCTCGGGATCGAGATAGAAGCTCAGGCGCCAGCCCCCGGTGTGAGGGTTCGGTTGCGTCACGACATCGACGACCTTGCCCTTGTCGGCAAGCACTTCGCCGCGTACTTCGGTGCCAGGCGGCAACTTCGCAAGGGGCTCGCCGGTTGCATCGAGCACGAACAGCCGGCGCTTGTCGTCGGCACCCTGGCGGCTGTGGACGAAGCTGGCCAGGCCCGGCGAGTTCGGATCGCGGCCGGTCCAGTGGAGCCGGTAAACGTAGATGTACTCGCGCTTGGCTTCGAGCGGCTCCTTCGGCCGCCAGAACGCGACGATGTTGTCGTTGTACTCATTGTGCGTGGGGATCTCGTACAGCAGAACCTGGCCTTCTCCCCAGTCGCCGATCGGTTCGACCCAGGCGCTCGGGCGCCGTTCGTAGATCGCCTCGAGATCCTCGTACGAGGCGAAGTCGCGGTCGCGCTGCACGAGACCGAAGCCGCGCACGTTCGGATCGGCGAATCCGCTGACCTGCAGGTCGCGAGGGTTGGTAAGCGGGCGCCACAGACGTTCGCCGTGCCCGGTATGGATCGCCAGCCCGCCTGAATCGTGAACCGCCGGGCGGAAGTCGTCGATGCCGTTGCGATCGTGCGCATCGAAATAGAACATGCTGGTCAGCGTGCCCAAGCCCGGCCGCTCGATCCTGGTACGCGGGTACAGCGCGAGCTCGATGTCGGTGACCGTCGTCTCCCCGGGCCGGATCGTGAAGCGGAATGCCGCCGTCGTGCTCTGGCTGTCGAGCAGTGCATGGACGACGATCGAATCGGTTCCCGGCGTGGGCCGCTCGAGCCAGAACGAACGGAAGGCAGGGAATTCCTCGCCTTTCGGATCGGCCGTATTCAGCGACAGCCCGCGCGCCGACAGGCCGAAGACCTGGCCTTTGGCTACCGAGCGAAAGTAGCTGGCACCGAGGAAGACGGCGACTTCGTCGAAGTAGTCGTCGCGATTGATCCGGCTGTGCAAGCGGAACCCTGCGTAACCGAGGTCGGCGTCGGGCTCCGGAGCGGGCGTGTCCCCGAAGGTGAACTGATTGCTCGAGTAGCGGAGCAGCCGTGCCCGGCCTTCGGCGACCTCGTGAATCCGGACGCGGTCGTTGAACAGGAAACCGCGGTGGAAGAACTGCACCTGGAACGGAAGACCCTGCTCGCGCCACAGCGCGACTTCGGGGCGGAAGCGGATCGCGCGGTAGACGTCGTAGCTCAGATCTGCCAGGTCCGCCGGCAGCGGATCGTTCGGTTGCTTGTACGGTGACTGCGCCAGTTCTCGTGCGATCCGGCGCACCGTCGAGCCGTCGAAAGGAACGCTATCGCCGCCGGCGGCCGGCGGTTTTGCGCGATCGGCGGCCAACGCGCGATCGGTGTTCAACGTGGCGTCTGTGGCCACACCGGCCAGCGTCGCCAGGCTGAAGCTTCCAAGAACGAATTCGCGCCGGCGCACACTGCTCTCCTCGAATTGCGAGAGCCCCGGATAGCGAAGTGCCGGAGGTGCCGGCGGGCCGGGACTACCACTGTCTCGCGCGCTGTCGATGCGCGCGCGGAGTACTGAGACGAGCAGATGGCGTGCCCGGTGACCTTGCCGACGGAGCGCCTGGAGGACCGTCGCTCCTTCGATCGACGATAATCGGGCTGCCCGGAGGGCCGAGTCCGGCGATACGCAGGCTCGGCGCCGGACAGGACAAGGAGCGGGCGGATCGTGGCAGTAGTGAACAAAGCGAAGGTCAGGCAAGTAGAGCAGGCGCCGCGCACGAACGGCGACGGGCTGGACATCGAGCGCGTGGTCTCGGGTCTGCGTGCAGCGCGCGGGCAATGGCGCGACGCGCAGCAGCGCTCGCGCGAACCGGGCGGGCGCGAATTTCCGACACGCGAGGCGCTGTGCGAGGTGATCTCCGGCCTGCGCGGTGCGCTGTTTCCGATGCGGCTCGGGCCGGCCGACCTGCACCAGGAAAACGAGGACTACTACGTCGGCCACACGCTGGACCGCGTGCTGCATGCGTTGCTCGCGCAGGTGCGCCTGGAACTGCGCTACGCGGTACGCAACTGCGGCTGCAGCGAGGCCGATCTCGATGCCCAGGCGACCGCCTGCGTTCGCGAGCTGGCGCTGGCGTTGCCCGAGATCCGGCTATTGCTGGACAGCGACGTGGTGGCTGCGTTCCGCGGCGATCCGGCCGCCAGCGGCGTCGACGAGGTGCTGCTCTGCTATCCGGGCATCCTCGCGATGATCCATCACCGCATCGCGCACCGGCTCTACCGGGCCGGCGCGCCGCTGGTCGCCCGGATCATCGCCGAGCAGGCGCATTCGCAGACGGGGATCGACATTCATCCGGGCGCCACGATCGGCCCCGGCTTCTTCATCGACCACGGCACCGGCGTCGTGATCGGCGAAACCGCGGTGATCGGCAGCAACGTGCGGCTCTACCAGGCGGTCACGCTCGGCGCCAAGCGTTTCGATACCGACGACGAAGGGCGGCTGCGCGGCGGACCGCGCCATCCGGTCGTCGAGGACGACGTAATCATCTATGCCGGCGCCACGATCCTCGGGCGCGTGACGATCGGCCGTGGATCGATCATCGGCGGCAACGTCTGGCTGACGCGCAGCGTGCCGCCCGGCAGCCGCATCGCGCAAGCCAGCGCGCAGGACGATTCGGCGGTTGCGCAAGACAGCGTGGGGAACGCAGGACCGGCGGGCTGAAGCGGTTCGATTCGCTTGCTACGACCAGGATCGGGTGAACAGTTCGTCCAGCGCGTCGGCGATGGCGGCACCTTGCTCGCTGAGTGAAGCGACCCTTTCTCCGAGCCTGTCGACGGAGATAGACACGATTTCGAGGGGGTGCAGCATCACCTCGATCCCTTCGACCAAGAAACGCGGGTTCATACGAGACCCGCAAGACTCGGCAGTCGCCTCAAGGGCGCTCTTGCGCACCAGAGGAACCACGACTCGGCGACGATAGCGGTCGAACAACGACGATTGCACCACCACCACGAACGGAATGGCGACGCTCTGTTTGCCGATGTTTCGATGAACGTCGAACTGGCCCATTAAAGGGTCGAATGCTCATCGGCAAATGAGCCTTCCCGTTCATGGAATGCGTTCCACATTTCGACGAGCGCGTCGGCCTGACGTGCCTGTGTCTGCCGTAGCTCATCTTTTCCGGCCAAGTATCCGATCAGCAGTGTTTCGACGACTTCCGAAAGATTGTCGGTTGTTGCCTTGGCACGCACGACGAGATCCTCTGGCAGGCTGAGATTGACCGGCCGTTTGCGCGAGTTGCATTCGCGAATGGTTGACATCGATCGTCCTCCTATGCGCAGGATATGCGCATGGAGTCTTGCCCGCAATCCGCCTTTCGGCCATCCGCCTTTCGGCCATCCGCCTTTCGGCCAGCATGGTCCATCGCCCCCGGGAGGCTGCGGCAGTTCAGAAACGGATCGTGGGCTGTTCGGACGCCGTCGCCCGCGTGCGCCGCCTATCGCCGTCGGCCGTGTCGTCGATCAGCGATCCGGTGGTGGCTTCCTGCGGCTCCTCAATCGCCTCTGATCCTCGTTGCTGCGCAGCCGCCGCCGGAGGTGCCGCGGGCGGTGCCAGCGGCTCGGCGCGCGCTGCCTGCCAGCGTGGCGGGAGACGGGAAGTCTTCGGGTAGGCAGCCGAGTCGAGCAGCCGGTCCCATCCGCCGGGTTCGAAGCCGCTGACGCGTTCGCGGCCGACGCTGAGCGCGGGAAACGACAGATCGGCGAAACCGAGTGCGTGGAAAGCGGTCGCATCGTCCTGCGTGCGTACTTCGCGCGTGGCGAACGGAATGCCGCGCTTCGTCAGGTGGCTGCGGGCCAGCGCGCAGGGCGGACAGTCGGGGGTCGTGTACAGCGTGACCGGGTGGCGTTGCGCGGCCTGGCGCAGCTCGTAGGGCAGGGCGGCATCGGCCGACGCGTCCGCTC
>CALLYQ010000545.1 GCA_937858875.1 uncultured Lautropia sp.
GGCCGCCGGCGATCCGAAGTTCGCCTGCATCGGGTTCTCCTTGCACCAGGCGAAGAAGTCGGACATCGACGCGACCGAGTCGGGCACCATCGGGCCGACCGCGAAGCCGAACTCGAAGGTGCACGCGACGGTGATCGGCGCCACGTCGACGAACGGATCGTAGGCAAGCTTGCGGTAGATGTGCGGATAGATCATCAGCATCGACGCCGGCGTCTGCAGGATTGTCGAGCCGTCGGTCGGCGCGCTGCGCATCAGGTCGATCGCGAGCTGGCCGCCCGCGCCCGCCTTGTTGTCCACTACGGCTGTGCGTACATGGCCGCCGCGCATCCGGTCGGCCACGCGGCGGCACAGCGTGTCGGAGGTGCCGCCAGGCGTGAAGCCGGTCACGATGCGAAGCGTGTCGATCCGCTGCTGCGCGTGCGAAGTGCGCCAGGGCAGCGCGGCAAGTGCTGGAGTCGCTGCGATGGCCTGCAGCAGGCGGCGACGCTGAATCGGTGTCATCGGGTTTCTCGTGGAAGTCAAAGCTTCGACAGCCGCTCCAGCGCGTGCCGCAGCGTCTCGTCCTTCTTCGCGAAGCAGAATCGCACGACACCGTTCTCGACCGGCTTTTCGTAGAAGGCCGACAGCGGAATCGCCGCGACGCCGATCTCGGTCGTCAGCCATTTCGAGAACTCGGCCTCGGACAGGTTCGAGATCGCACTGTAGTCGACGAGCTGAAAGAACGTGCCCTCCGACGGCAGCAGCCGGAACCGGGTGCCGGCCAGGCCCTCGCGGAACAGGTCGCGCTTGCGCTGGTAGAAGGGCGGCAGCTGCAGGTAGCGGGCCGGCTCCTTCATGTAGTCGGCCAGCCCATGCTGGACCGGCGTGTTCACGGTGAACACGTTGAACTGGTGGACCTTGCGGAACTCGGCCGACAGCGCCGCAGGCGCCGCGCAGTAGGCGACTTTCCAGCCGGTCACGTGGAAGGTCTTGCCGAACGACGAGATCACGAAGCTGCGTGCGGCCAGCGCCGGGTAACGGCAGGCCGACTGGTGCGGCTCGCCGTCGTAGACCATGTGCTCGTAGACCTCGTCGGAGATCACGAACAGTTCGTGCTCGACGGCGATCGCCTCGAGCGCGCGCATGTCGGCGTCGCGCAGGATCGTGCCGCTCGGGTTGTGCGGCGAGTTGACCATGATCGCGCGCGTGCGCGGCGTCACGGCGGCAGCGACCTTGTCCCAGGGCACGCGGTAGTCGGTCGACATCGGCACCGCCACGACGGTGCCGCCGATCAGCTCGATGTTCGGGATGTAGCTGTCGTAGACCGGCTCGATGACGATGACCTCGTCGCCCGGGTGCACGACCGCCAGCAGCGCCGTGAAGATCGCCTGCGTGGCGCCGGCGGTGATCGTGATCTCGCTGTCCCAGTCGTAGCGTGCACCGTAGATCGCGGCGATCTTGTCGGCGACGATGCGGCGCAGTTCGGGTACGCCGGCCATCGGCGGATACTGGTTCAGGCCGCGGCGCATCGCGTCGGCGACCGCGTCGACCAGCATCGGGTCGCATTCGAAGTCTGGAAAGCCCTGGCCGAGGTTGACGGCGTTGCGCTCGGTGGCAAGCGCCGACATCACGGTGAAGATCGTCGTGCCCACCTTGGGCATCTTCGTTTCGATCGGCTGCGGCGCGAACGGCCGTGCTGCGTTCATCGATGTTTCTCGTGCGGAATCCGGAGCCGCGATTATAGGTGGGCACCCCGGCGCCGGTGGGCGCCGTCGGCGCAGCGCGTCCGGTTCGACCCGGGCTTCACGCGGCTGTTCGGAGCAGCGCTTCGCGCCAATCGGCCGCTTCCGGGTCGAGAATCCGCAAGCCATGCCGGTTGCGCGCGCTGCGGGCCAGTCGCAGCAGATCGCGGTCGCGGGTCACGAGGAAGGGCGCCGAGGTCGCCAGTGCTAGTTCGATGAACTTCTGATCGTCCGGGTCGCGGCATGCGAGCGGTACGGCCGGCGCGGCGGCACGTCCGTTCCTGTCCGCTGCCGGTCGGCTGTCGATCGTTTCGACGTCGACGAGCGATGCGTGGAGGTCGAAGCGCCTGACGGCGGCCTCGAGCGCCGTGTCGTCGAGCCGGAAGCGCGGGCGGGCGATCACGTCGAGCCATTCGGCGCGAGTCTCGGCCGTGGCAGGAAGGACGAGGCCGCCGGCTTCGGCTGCGCGCCCGAGCGCCTGCGCCGACGGGTCGTCGAAGACGAGCCAGTCGAGCCAGACATTCGTGTCGAGCACCGCTTTCATGCGAGCATTGACCGATGCTGATCGTACTTTCGCCCGCCAAGACTCTCGACTACGAGACCCCGCCGCAGACGCGCACACACACGATGCCGGCCTGGCTCGATGAATCCCGACAGCTCGTCGACTGCGTTCGCGAGTTCGACCCGCCGGCACTGGCCGAGCTGATGTCGATCAGCGACAAGCTGGCGGCACTGAACGTCGCGCGTTTCGCCGAATGGTCGCTGCCATTGCGGCCGGGGCCGGCGAAGCAGGCGATGCTGGCCTTCGACGGCGACGTCTACGACGGCCTCGATGCGAAGACGCTGACCCGCGAGCAACTGAACCGCGCGCAGGACACGGTGCGTATCCTGTCGGGCCTCTACGGCCTGCTGCGGCCGCTCGACCTGATGCTGCCGTACCGGCTCGAGATGGGCACGCGGCTGCGCAATCCGCGCGGACGCGACCTGTACGCATTCTGGGGCGCACGATTGGCGACGGCCTTGAACAATGAACTCGACGGCCGCCGGCACAAGGTCCTGGTCAATCTGGCGTCCGACGAATACTTCAAGGCCGTCGACCTGCGCGCACTGCGACACCCGGTCGTGCAGCCGGTGTTTCAGGAACGGCGCGCGAACGCCTGGAAGATCGTCAGTTTCTCGGCGAAGAAGGCGCGCGGGCTGATGACGCGCTATGCGATCGACCACGGGATCGACGATCCCGAAGGGCTGAAGGGCTTCGACGTCGATGCTTACCGCTTCGACGCCGAGGCTTCCGACACCGCGCGTTGGTACTTTCGCCGCGAAGCCGGCTGACATCGCGTGGGCCGGCTGCTGCCGGGCGGGCTGCATGCGACTCATCGCACGATCGTCGGTTCGGGCTCCAGCAGCACGCCGAAGCGTTCGCGAACCGAACCGGCGATCCGTTCGGCCAGCGCGAGCAACTGCGCTCCGGTCGCGCTGCCGTGGTTGACCAGCACCAGCGCGTGCCGCGCATGCACGCCGGCGTCGCCGTCGCGGTAGCCCTTCCAGCCGCACTGGTCGATCAGCCAGGCCGCCGACAGCTTGACCTCGGCTCCGGCATCGTTGGTGTTGTGCGGAGTGTCGACGGCATAACGGGGGAGGCCGGGGTGGCGTTCGGCCAGGGCCTCGGCCTGTGCATGGCCGACGACCGGGTTGCGGAAGAAGCTGCCGGCGTTGCCGAGCTGCGCCGGGTCGGGCAGCTTGCGGCGCCGGATCGCGATGACCGCTCGGGCGACGTTCAGCGGGGTCGGCGACGCGAATGCGGCCAGTTCCTCGCGCAGTTCGCCGTAGTCGAGCACCGGCGCATGGTCGCTCGCCCGTGCGAGCCGGAAACGCACCGACAGGATCAGCCAGTCGCGGCCGTCGGCGTGCTTGAACACGCTGTCGCGATAGCCGAACCGGCAGGCGGCCGCCTCGAAGCGGCGGCGCTCGCCGCTGCGCCTGTGCACGGCGAGCAAGGAGTCGAAGCGGCTGCGCATCTCGATGCCGTAGGCGCCGATGTTCTGGATCGGGCTGGCGCCGACGGTGCCTGGAATCAGCGACAAATTCTCGAGCCCGGCCAGCCCCTGGTCCAGCGTCCAGCAGACGAAGTCGTGCCAGTTCTCGCCGGCAGCCGCCTCGACCAGCGCCGGCCTGCCGGCAGCTTCGCGCTCGACGATCCTCCGCCCGTGCAGCCCGACGCGCAGCACCGTGCCGTCGAAGTCGTTCGCGAGCAGCAGGTTGCTGCCGCCGCCCAGCACCAGCACCCGCGGGTCGTCGGCGATTGCCGCGAGCGCCTCGTCGACGTCGGCCGCGTCGTCCAGCGCCAGCAGGCGCCGGGCGCGGGCCTCGACGCCGAAGCTGTTAAGCGCTTTCAGCGAGGCCGGTTCCTGGGTTTGAAGCGTCAACTCGGCAGGTAGCTGAGCCGCACGTAGATCGGCGCGAAGGCCTCGGCCTGCGTGATCTCGATCAGCGATTCGCGCGCCAGTTCGAGCAGCGCGACGAAGGTCACGACGACGACCGGCACGCCGCGCTCGATGTCGAACAGCTCTTCGAACTCGGCGAAGCGCCGGTTCTGCAGCTTGCGCAGCACGACGGTCATGTACTCGCGCACCGACAGCTCTTCGCGGGTGATCCGGTGGTGCTGGACCAGCCGCGCGCGACGCAGGATGTCGGCCCAGGCGGCCTTGAGGTCGGGCGCCGCGACCTCGGGCAGACGCACCTGCACGGCCTGGTCGATCCACACTCGCGCCGGGACGAAGTCGCGGCCGAGTTGCGGGAGCTGGTCGATCTGCTGCGCGCCGACCTTGATGCGCTCGTATTCGATCAGCCGGCGCGCCAGCTCGGCGCGCGGATCCTCGACTTCTTCGCCGCTGTCGGCCTTGCGCACCGGCAGCAGCATCCGCGACTTGATGTCGATCAGCATCGCGGCCATCAGCAGGTACTCGGCCGCCAGTTCGAGATTGTGGTTGCGAATCTGCTCGATGTAGGCCAGGTACTGCCGCGTGACCTCGGCCATCGGAATGTCGAGGATGTTGAAGTTCTGCCGCCGGATCAGGTACAGCAGCACGTCGAGGGGCCCTTCGAAGGCCTCGAGGAAGATCTCGAGCGCGTCGGGCGGGATGTACAGGTCTTTCGGGAGCTTGACCAGCGGCTCGCCGTACAGGCGAGCGACGATCTTCAGTTCGAGCTGTTCGGGTTCGGCGAGGGCGGGCGACTCTCCCGCATCGACCGTCATCCGGAGCCGGATCCTGCTGCCGTGGCCAGACGCCGCGAGCTCAGTCGACGTTCTGGTAGTAGACGTAAGGCGTCTGCCGGACCTTGGCCTGGCGCGCCTGGCGCGAGAATTCGGGATCCTGCTGACGATCCCACAGCAGCGAGCGCCCCTCGCGCTGGCTGGATTCGAGATCGGGCTTGCGCTCGCGCAGTTCCTCGATGAACTTGGTGATGTCTGATTTGTACAGGGCCATGGCGACTCGCTCTCTGAACATTCCATTTTAGTCGATCGCCGCGATGCGATACTGTTCGCGGCGTTTCCGAACAGGCATGAACGATTCGATGACCAGAAGAGGACTGTTGATGGCCGGCCTGCTTTCCTTGCTCGGCGCGCTCGGCGCCTGCGACTTCATCGCGCAGAAGGAGCTGCGGGCAGGCGAGTCCACCGTCGACGACGTGCGCCGGCTGATGGGCGGGCCGGACACGATCCGCGAGCGTGCCGACGGCAGCGTGCTCTACGAGTACCCGCGCGGCCCCGAGGGCACGCAGACCTGGATGGTTTCGATCGATGCGCAGGGCAAGTTCCGCGGCATGGTCGACGCGCTCGCGCCCGAAAACCTCGCGAAGGTGCGCCCCGGCATGAGCCGCGAGCAGGTGCGCGAACTGCTCGGACGGCCCGGCGAGAGTGGCCCGCAGCCCGGCTTCCAGGGCACGGTGATGACCTGGCGCGTGCAGACAGCGCCCGGCCGGACCGAGATGTTTCATGTCGAGCTGGGCACCGACGATCGGGTCGTGAAGATCGACCGATCGACGGATCTGCGGACGATCAATACCCAGTAATGCGTGGGCGGGGCCGGTCGCTCGCGAGGAAATTTTCGGTATCTGCGCTCACTGTGTCCTGCCCGGCAGCGTCAATAGCTGCAATCCCGGCAGGCTGGCGAAATCGTTGACGTTCGTAGTCATCAGCGCGTACCCGTGCTCGATGGCCTGAGCGGCTATCCAGAGGTCGTTGTAGCGAGGCCGTGGCGAACGGCCGGCCCGCTTGACCGCCGCCGTGAGTACACCGAAGGCGGCAGCAGTGGTCTTCGTAACGGGCAGGGTCGGCCGGCTTTCCACTTGTCGCAGGTACGCGGCGCGGACCGCCCGCTCGGCCGGGTCGGCGCAGACTTCCACTCCGAAGCTCAACTCGCCCAGGGAGATTACCGAGGTAAAGACGGGTGTTTCGCCGGCGGTCTCGAGCACGGCCTGTCGATCGATCTGGCCGGCGGCGAGGCCTACCCAGATCGAGCTGTCGAAGATTACGCCCATGGGTCGCGGACTGCCTCATCGAACGCTCCCCGCGCATCCTGGAGCCAGGCCGCCGCATGCCTGGGCGTGAGCATGACGGGCAGTCCGGACAGCGCCTGGGCCGCCGTCATGGTCCGCTCGGGCGGCACGATCCGGGCGATCACGACGCGATTGCGCTCGACCACCACGGTCTCGCCTCGATTGGCGACTTTGTCCAGAACCTCGCGGGTGTTCCGGGCCAAGTCTGTCGCGCTGATTGTCTGCATGGCGCTTTCCTTGCGATAGGCTTCTGCTGCCGCCGAATACGTATTGTTACACAGAATACGTATCGCCCTCGCGTTCCGTTCAATACACCGAAGTTGCGTTCGTACGGGCCGACTCCGCGCGATTCGAGCAGATTGTCGAGGAACGGGATCCGCGTGGAGCGCGAACCCCCCCGCGCCGCTTACCGCTTCCTGGGGATTACCGGCGCTTGCGGCGCGAGTACACTCTTTCGAAAGGCCAGACAGGGGATCACGCACCGAGCCTGCGGTGCCCGCTGGCCACCTTTTGGGCTCCCGAGGTCGAAAGGATGAAAAGGGAAATCGCCGTTCTCTGCCTGAGCGCGGTAGCCCTTGCCGGTTACGTCCGCGCCGAGCTTCCGGACACGCTGCGCAGGATTCAGGACAGCGGCGTGCTGAATGTCGGATATCGCGAGCAGTCGTTGCCGTTCTCGTATCTCGCGCAAGACGACGGGGCCTCCGGCGAAACCCGGCCGGTCGGCTTCACGATCGATCTCTGCGATCGGGTGATCGAAACGCTCGCGCTCGAGCTCGAACGCCCGGAGTTGCGGGTCGAATTCGTCCCGGTCACTTCCGAAAACCGGATGGACCGCATGCAGGAAGGCGCGATCGACATCGAATGCGGGTCGACGACGATCACGCGGGCGCGCCGTGAGCGCGTCGACTTCAGCGTGAGCTTCTTCATCGCACGCGTGCGCATGCTCGTACGCCGGGATTCCGGCGTGAAGGATTACGACGATCTCGCTGGCCGGCGCGTCGCGGTGACCGCCGGCACGACGGCCGAGGCGCTGCTTCGCAAGCCGTCTGCATTCGGCGCCCTCGCCGAACCCGATCGCGTGCAGGTCGTTCCGGTCGTCGATCACGACGAGGCACTGCGCATGGTCGAATCCCGCGAGGCCAGCGCCTTCCTGCTCGACGACGTGCTGCTCGCCGGGCTTGCGGCCCGGTCGGGCGATCCGTCGATGTTCTCGATCGTCGGCGAAGGGCTCAGCGAGGAGCGCTACGGGTTGATGCTGCCGCGGGGCGACCCGCGGTTCAAGGCGCTGGTCGACCGGACGCTGATCGGGCTGATGAAATCGGGCGAAGCGGAGAAGCTGTATCGGCGCTGGTTCGTCGACGAGATCGATCCGGGCGGCCTGAAGCTGAATCTGCCGATGAGCCCGGAACTGCGCAAGGTCTTCGACGTGCCGACCGACGAGGAGTTCGAGCGATCATGAAAGAACCCGCATGGCGAAGACTGCTCGACCAGATCCGAGACGGCCTGGTCATTCCGGTCGTGGGCCCGCAGTTGCTGGCGATCGAGGACCGGGGCAGCCGTTCTCTGCAGGCGATCGTCGCCGAGCGCCTGCTCGGGATGTACGAGCAGCCGCTCCCCGCACAAGGCCTGCCGCGCTTTCGGGAGCTCAACGAGGCCGTGATGATGCTCGGGCAGGCGGAGGTCGACGACGAGCCGCTGGTGCGCAACCCGCAGGACCTCTACGGCGATGTGCACGAGGCGATCCGAGGCCTTGCCGGCGGGGGCGAACCGCCGGCGCCGCCGGCGCTCGAGCAACTGGCGCAGATCTCCGATTTTCGGCTGTTCGTGACGCTGACGCCCGACGATCTGCTGGCCCGATCGCTGCGCAGGCGCCGCGCGGTCGGCGAGATCGTCCATTCGCCGGAGCTTTCGGCCAGCGAGGTGCGCGACCTGCCCGCGGACTGGCGCGAGCGCGGCAGCGAGGTGCAGCTGCTTTACCTGTTCGGCAAGTCTTGCCCGGCGCCGCTGTTCGCGATCAGCGACGAAGACGTCCTCGAATACGCGCACAGCATGGTCGCTGGCGGCGGCCATGTGCCGGCGCGATTTTTCGGCGAACTGCAACAGCACAACCTGCTGCTGATCGGCTGCAATTTTCCGGATTGGCTGAGCCGGCTTTTCCTGCGCATCACGAACAAGAGCCGGCTGTCGGCGAGCAAGCGCAAGCGCGAGTGGCTGATCGAACCGGTCGAACCGACGGCGCCGCTGGTCACCTTCCTGAAGGCCTACAGCAGGGACACCGAAGTGCTGTCCGAGATCGCACCGGCCGACTTCGTCGCCGAACTGCACCGGCGCTGGCTCGAGCGAATGCTGAGCGAGCAGCCGGCCGCGGCGTCCGGGCCGATGCCGATCGAAGCGCCGGCCGCCGGCACCGTCTTCTTCGTCAGCTATTCCCGCAAGACCGACCGCTCGCGTGCCGAGAAGCTCGTGCTGTCCTTGCGCGAGATGGGCGTCGGCGAGCGCGAGATCTGGTTCGACCGGCACGACATCGAACCGGGCGACGACTTCGGCCAGCGCATCCTCGACGGCATCGACAGCTGCCGGTATTTCCTGCCGCTCGTCTCCGAGGCGGCCGATCGCCGCGACGAGGGCTTCTTCTTTCGCGAGTGGCGAGCGGCCAACGAGCGCAACGAGGCGATGAACCGCAGCTTCGTTCATCCGCTGATCGTCGATGCCGACTATGTTCCGGAGCGCTATACGGCCGAGCCGGTGCGCGCATGGCGCAGGCTCGATTTCGGTCACGCGCCCGGCGGCGTGCCCGACAGCCGCACGAACTCGGCGCTGGTCAAGCTGCTTCGCGAGGCGCGCAAGCCCGAGGCGCGAGCATGAGCGACGAGCGTGTGCCGGTCGCCGGCCTCGACGAGCAGAATCCGTGGCCGGGCCTGGCGCCGTACGACGAAGCCTCGCAGCGTTTCTTTCATGGCCGAAAGAGCGAAGCCGACGAGCTGCTGCGGCTGATCCGGCTTGCGCCGCTGACCGTGCTCTACGGTGCCTCCGGACTGGGCAAGAGTTCGCTGCTGCTTGCCGGCGTCTTTCCGCAACTGCGCGCCGAGCATTTCCTGCCCGTGCATCTGCGTCTGGATTTCTCCGAGGGCGCCGAACGCCCGCCGCTCGATCAGGCCGCGCGGCGGCTCGAAGAGGAGATGACGCTCGCCGGCGCCGACTTCCCGAGCCGCGAGCCCGACGAGGATCTGTGGCGCTACCTGCACCGCTGCGACTTCGAGGTCTGGAGCCAGGATAATTTCCCGCTGGTCCCGGTGCTGGTCTTCGACCAGTTCGAGGAACTGTTCTCGCGCGGCGGCCGTCACGAACGCATCGGCGCGATCTTCGATTCGCTGGCCGACCTGCTCGAAAACCGGATCCCGCACGAGCTGTCCAGCGACGAGACCAGCCGCGAGTTGCGCCGCCGCTTCGACCTGCGCACGCAGCGCTACCGCGTGCTTCTGTCCTTTCGCGAGGACTTCCTGCCCGATATCGACGGCTGGAAGGACAAGGTGCCGTCGCTGCTCGATCACCGTCTGCGGCTGTTGCCGATGTCGCGAGAAAAGGCGATCGCCGCGGTCGAGCAGGCCGGCCGCGACGTGCTGGCACCAGGGATCGGGCCGCGAATCGTCGATCTCGTCAGTCGCCGTGCCCGGGAGTCTGCCGACAAACCGGCGGACACCGACCGCTTTGCGCCCACCGTCGAACCGGTGCTGCTGAGCCTGTGCTGCACGCGGCTGAACCGCCTTCGCGAGCCGGGTGCGCGAATCGACGCCGAACTGGTCGAGCGCGCCGGCGAGGACATTCTTGCGGACTTCTACCGCGAAGCGATCGAAGGGATGCCGGATCGCGTGCCGGACTTCATCGAGTCGCAGCTGATCCAGGCAGGCCGCTATCGCGGCAGCTACCCCGAGGACGCGGCGATCGACGAGGGCGAGCTCACGCGCGACGAACTTGCGCGGCTGACCGACGACTATCGCCTGCTGCGCATCGACCAGCAGGAAGATACCCGGCGGATCGAACTGATCCACGACCGGATCGTCGACGTCGTGCGCAGCGCGCGCGACCAGCGACGCGCGCGGGCGAGCGAAGCGCAGGCGAAAGAGCGGCAGCAGCAAGCAGAGGAAAAGGCGAGGGTCGAACGCGAACGGCGCAAGCAGGCCGAGGAGGCGAAGCGCCATGCCGACGAGGCCCGGCGTCTTGCCGAAGAGGCCAGGGCTCGGGCGCAGGCCGCGCAGGCGCGTGCCGAGTCCGAGCGCAGGCGGGCAGGGCGCCTCAGCCTGGTGCTGTCGGTACTCAGCGTGCTGTTCGTGGCGATCGCGTCGTTCGCGATGTGGGCCAAGCGCGAGGCCGAGCAGGCACGAATCGCCACGCTGGAGGAACGACTCGTTGGCGAGGCGCAGGCGATGCTCGACGGCGCCCGAACCGCGCGTCCCGATCGCGTGCTGCTGCAGCTGATGGCTGCCCGCAATCTCGGCGTGGACACCGACGCGGTCGCCGGCGCGATGCTGAAGGAGCTGCTGCAGCGTCCGCAACTGCTGCGGCTGATTCCGACTGCGCAAACCGTCAGCGGACTGGTCTTCCTCGACGAGCGCGGCCTGCTGGTCGCTACCGGCGGCGACAGCGGCAGGCTGCTGGTTTTCGAAGCCGCGAGCGGCCAGCCCGGCGGACCGCAGAAGGGTCGGACCGAAGCCGGCCACGCAGGCTGGATCTGGGCGCTCGCACGCAGCCCCGATGGCCGGCGTCTCGTGTCCGCGGGAAATGACGGAGCCCTGCGCCTGTGGGATGTCGACGACGACGGGACGATCCGCGCGACGGACCGCCGGATGGCGCGGCATGTCGGCGCGGTGAAGGCCGTGGCGTTCAGCCCTTCGGGCGAGCTCATCGTCTCGGGCGGCGACGACGGCACGCTGCGCATCTGGAATGCCGTCGACGGCAGCTACCAGGGCGCGCTGCTTGGCGAGCACAACGCCCCGGTCACCTCGATCGCCTTCCACCCTCGCGGCCACCAGCTGGTATCGGCGAGCGAGGACAGCACGCTGCGCGTCTGGGATATCGCTTCGCGCGGTCAGCTCGGCGAGCCGCTGGCCGCCCACGCCGGTGCCGTGCGCGCCGTCGCGTTCCGGCCCGACGGCGATTTGCTCGTCTCGGCAGGCGAAGACCGGACGATCGTGCGTTGGACCCCGGAAGACCCGCGCATGCCCGACGGGCAGGTCTACCGCGCGAGCAAGCCGCTGCCCGGCCATTCAGGCGGCGTCTGCTGCCTGGCCTTTCTTGCCGATGGCGTCGGCCTGGTCTCGGGCGCCTGGGACGGCGCGCTGCGCTCGTGGGACACCTACGTTGCCGAACCGACCGGAGGGCCGTTCGAGGCCTACTCGCGCGGCTTGCAATCGCTGGCTGTCGGCAGCGACGGACGGATCGCGTCGGGCAACGATCGCGGCGGCATCGCGCTGTGGGACCTGGGCGTCAGCGCGAGCCGCGAACTCGGAACGTCGGCCGATCGCGTGTCGCCTTCGTCGACGACTGCTTTCGTGTCGAGCGTCGCGATCAGCCGTTCGGGGAACCGGATCGCCTCGGGAAGCTGGGGGCGGATCGTGCGGGTCTGGGATGTCGGCCCCGGCGGCGTGCCGAGCTGGCGCGTCGACTTGCCGGCGCCTGCGAAGATCTGGAGCGTCGCGCTGAGCGCCGACGGCAATCGCGTCGTGGCCGGCGGCGACGACGGCATCCTGCGCTTGTGGGACATCCCGGCAGAGCGCATGATCGCGGCCTCCGCGCCGCTGCACCGAAGCATGGTCTGGAGCGTCGCGCTCGACCCGCAGGGCCGGCAGCTTGCCTCGGCGAGCCAGGACGGCACGCTGCGGCTCTGGCGCATCGGCGCCGCGGGCGCCGCCGATGGCGCCGCAAACGAAGCGATCGAAGCGGTCGAACCGCCGCTGACCGGGCACGAAGGCGGCGTGAACGCCGTTGCCTTCGACGAGCAGGGCACGCGCATCGTCTCCGGCGGCGACGACGGGACGGTCCGTGTCTGGAACGTGGCCGAGCGGCAACCGATATCGCTGCGGCCGATGGCGCACGAGGGGCCGGTGCTCGCAGTGGCTTTCAGCCATGACGGCGAGACGATCGCATC
>CALLYQ010000546.1 GCA_937858875.1 uncultured Lautropia sp.
GGCGCACGACTGGCGGCCAGCGAACAGGCGCTGGCCGCCTACGACGCGACCGTCGCTGCCTACCGCCGGACCGTGCTGTCGGCGCTGCTCGAAGTCGAGGACAGCCTCGTCGCGCACGCGTTGCTGGACGAGCAGGAACGCGTGCAGCGCGAGGCGCTGGCCGCCGCGCGCACCTCGCTCGAGATCGTCACGAACCAGTACAAGGCCGGGACCGTCTCGTTTCTGAACGTGATCCAGGTTCAGACGACGACACTGCAGGCCGAACGCGCGGTGCTCGAATTGCGCGGACGCCGGCTGGCGGCGGCGATCGCGCTGATCAGGGCGATCGGGGGAGGCTGGCAGGCACCCGACCGCGCCGAAGCCGGTTGAGGCGCCCACGCCGAATCGGC
This sequence comes from uncultured Lautropia sp., assembly GCA_937858875.1. Taxonomy (GTDB): domain Bacteria; phylum Pseudomonadota; class Gammaproteobacteria; order Burkholderiales; family Burkholderiaceae_E; genus Zeimonas. Next base: position 390 of record CALLYQ010000546.1, read on the forward strand.
CTTCGCCCCGGCTCAGTCGAGGCTGATCTTCGCCGAGACGATCAGCTCCTTGTACATTGCGCTGTCGGCAGCGACCGTCTTCGCGAACGTGGCCGGATCCTCGTAGTCCGGATACTGGCTGAAGCTCTCGAGCTGCTGCTTGGCCGCAGGTTCGGCCAGCATCTTCTTCACTTCCTCCGATACCCTCGCGACGATCTGCTCGGGCGTGCCGCGCGGCGCGAACAGGCCGAACCAGCTGCTCGTGCCCAGCGGATACCCTAGCTCTTCGGCGGTCGGAACGTCCGGCAGTTCCGGGTGGCGGTACTTGCCGGTCGCAGCCAGCGCCTTGACCTGCCCGGTCTTGATGGCCGGCAGCGCGATCGAGTCGTAGATCAGGTCGATCTGCCCGCCGATCAGGTCGGTCAGCGCCGGCGCCGAGCCCCGGTACGGCACGTGCAGCGTCCGGATCCCGGTGCGCAGGTTGATGATCTCGCCGGTCAGGTGCGTGATCGTCGCCGTGCCTGCCGATCCGAAGGTCAGCTTGCCCGGCGATTCCTTCGCCAGCGCGATCAGCTCGCGCAGATCGTTGGCGGGCAGGTCCTTGCGCGCGACGGCAAGCCCATAGCTTCCCGAGACCTTGGCGACCGGGCTCAGGTCTTCGGGCGCATAGGGCACCTTGCGCAGATGCGGCGTGATCGCGAGAACCGCGGTCGGTGCCAGCAGGAAGGTATAGCCGTCGGGTGCCGCGCTGGCGGCGGCCTGCGCGCCGATCGTCGCGCCGGCGCCACCGCGGTTTTCGACCACGACCGGCTGCCCCAGCGCGGCCCCCAGCCGTTCGCCGATGAAGCGGCCGATGTGGTCGGAGTTTCCGCCGGCCGGATACGGAACGATCAGCCTGATCGGCCGCTCGGGCCAGTTCTGGGCAGGGGCCGGCAAGGCGGCGGCGAACAGGCCGGCGGCCACGCCGGCGAGCACGAAATTGCGTCGTTTCATTTCGGATGTCTTCGGAAGTTGACGGTCGACCTCGAGCTGCATGCGCTCGCGAACTCAGCGCCCGGTGTAGCGCGGGGCGCGCTTGTCGCGGAACGCGGCGACGCCTTCGGCGAAATCCTCGCTTTCGCGATGCCGGCTCAGGATCTGCTGCGCACGGCCCATCTGCTCCGACGGGCCTTGGGCGAGCACCGTCTCGGTCACCAGGCGCTTGATCGTCTGCAGCACCAGCGGCGCCATGCCGGCCAGCTCGCGCGCCATCGCCAGCGCAGCCTCGACTTGCTGGCCCGTGGGCACGACTTCGTTGACGAGGCCGATCGAGCGGGCGCGCTCGGCGTCGACCGGACGGCCGAGCAGCATGATCTCCATCGCGACCTTGTGCGGGATGCGCCCCGCGAGACCGGCGATCATCCCGCCGGTAAAGCCGAGCTTCGCCTCCGGGTACGAGAACTTCGCGTTGTCGGCCGCCACGGCCAGGTCGCACATCATCGCGATGACCAGCGCACCGCCGACGCACCAGCCGCCGACGGCGGCGATGATCGGCTTGTCGGTGACGATGCCGACCGTCGGCACGCAGCGCCACAGTTCCGGCAGGTTCTTCACGTCGGCGCCGCCCGAGAAAGCCTCGTCGCCGGTGCCGGTCAGCACGGCCACGCGCTGCGTCTCGCTGCGGTCGAAGGCCGCGAATGCCTGCTGCAGTTCGATCGCGGTCTGCGCGCAGATCGCGTTGCGCCGCTCGGGCCGGTTGATCGCGATCAGCGTGACGCCGTCGTCGAAATCCTTGACGGTGATCTTTTCCATGTGAGTCTCGATTCGTTGTCGGGAGGGGGTTCGTGGATCGGGGTCCGAGCTCAGTGCCCGGCCGGCAAGGACGACTCGCCGGTCTCCCCGACGCGCAGCCGCGCGTCGACGGCAACGCAGCGCGTCTCGTCGACGATCAACGGATTGAGGTCGAGCTCGAAGTCGGTTTCGCCGAGGTCCCGCGCGAGCCAGCTCACGCGCACGATCGCGTCGACGACCGCATCGACCGCCAGCGATCGGCCGCGGTAGCCGGACAGCACCGGCCAGACCGACAGCGACTCGAGCAGCCGTCGCGCGTCGGCCGCCGCCAGCGGCGCGCGGGCGATCGCGCGATCGGACAGCAGTTCGACGAGCACACCGCCGGCGCCGACGACGACGATCGGGCCGAACTGCGCGTCGCGCCGCGCGCCGACGATCAGCTCGAGCTTGCCGTTGGCCATCGTCTGCACCGATACGCCGTCGATGCGGGCGCCGGGTACCGCGGCTCGCGCGGCAGCGAGCACGCGTTCGAAGGTCGCCGCCGCGTCGGCATCGTCGGCCACGCCGACGGCGACGCCGCCGACGTCGGACTTGTGCACGATGTCGGCCGAAACGATCTTCATCACGACCGGGTAGCCGAGTTCGCGCGCTGCCGCGACCGCTTCGTCGGCGCTGCGGGCGAGCCGCGAGTCGTTGACCGGCACGCCGTAGCCGGCGAGTATCGCCTTCGACGCGGCCTCGTCGTGCTGGCCGGCGGCGGGAACCGCCGGTCCGCAAGCGCTCGGCCGGGCGGCCTCGCTGCGCGCCACGAAGCGGCTGCGCGCCTGCCAGGCGACCAGTGCATCGATCGCCTCACCGGTATGGTTGGTGAACGCGATGCCGCGTTCGCGCAGTGCCTGGCGCGCGCCGTCGGCGGCACGCCCGGGCTGCATGACCCAGAGCGCCGGCTTGCGAAGGCGTCCCTGCTCGTCGAGCATGCCGGCGGCCAGTTGATCGGCCAGACGCACCATCATCGGGGCGGTCGTGATCGAGTAGAGCAGGGCGTCGGTGTTCGGATCGGCGGCAACGATCTCGGCGGTCACCTTCGAGATGTCGGCCGCATCGTCGAACCGGCGTCCGCCGAAGTCGACCGGGTTCTGCCCCTGCCCGGGCGAGTAATAGCGGTCGATCGACTCCTGGGTGGCCGGCGCGAAGCTGGCCATCTCGAGCCCGCGGCTGGTCAGTGCATCGGCGGCCAGCGCCCCGCCCCCGCCCGAGGTCGTCAGCACGGCCACGCGCTCGACGCGGGCCGCCGGATGCCGGGCGATCGCCGCAGCCAGCGTGATCATCGTGCCGGTATCGTCGAGCAGCGTGACGTTCTCGTCGCGGCAGACGGCCGCCAGCACCGCGTGCGTGCCGGCAATGCTCGCCGTATGCGAGAACGCTGCGCGGCTGCCGGCCTCGGTGCGTCCGGCCTTGACCGCCAGCCAGGGCTTGCCGGCCTCGCGCGCGCGCCGCGCCAGCGCGACGAATCGCTGCGGATCCTTGATCCCTTCGATGTAGGTGCAGATGACCTGCGTGCGCGGGTCCTCGATCAGGTACTCGACGAAGTCGCAGAGCTCGAGATCGGCCTGGTTGCCGACCGATACGCAATGGGAGAAGCCGACGCCCATGTCGAGCGCGCGATCGAAGATCGTCGCCATCAGCGCACCGCTCTGGCTGACGAAGCCGAGCGGACCGACCGGCAGCGAATCGGTCTCGAGCGCAGGCGACGAGCACAGCACGACGCGGTTCGCCGGGCTGATCACGCCCAGGCAGTTCGGCCCGATCAGCCGCATCCCGTGAGCGCGTGCGATTGCGACGATCTCGGCCTCGAGCGCTGCCCCCTCCGGTCCGGCGTCGGAGAACTTCGCCGTGATGATGATTCCGCAGCGCGCGCCCCGCTTCGCCGCCGCCTCGATCTCGCCCTTGACCTTGTCTCGCGGCAGCGCCATCACGACCATGTCCGGCGCCTCGGGCGTGGCGGACACCGACGGGAAGGTGTCGATGTCGAACAGGCGCTTGCGGCCGGGATTGATCGGGTAGATCGAGCCCTGGTAGCCGTGCTTGATCAGCATCCGGTACAGCCGGCCGCCGAACTTGGTCTGGTCTTCCGAGGCGCCGATGACCGCGACCGAGCGCGGCGCCAGCAATTGCGAGACCGGCGCCGGAGCGCGGCTGGCCGGAACGTCGTTGTTGTTCAAGGTCGGTTCTCCATCACTTGTCGGATTGTCAGGCAGCCTCGGCGCAATGCGAGGCAGGGTGTTCCAGGAATCAGAGCGTGAGAAGGACTCAGCCCCCGCCGCGCGCGGCGAGCTGCGTGGCCCGGTAGGCGGCGATGCGTGCCTTCAGGCCCGGACGCGCAGCCGAGCGCACCAGCGCGGCGAGGTCCCGATCGGCATCGCGGTCACGCGCCGCAGCACGCAAGGCCGACATCGTCTCACGGTCCACGCCGACCGGCGGCAGGCCTGCGGCCAGCCCGGCCAGATGTCCGCTTCCACTGGCCGCGACCGGATCGGGGGCGAGAATTTCGTCGGCCAGGCCGGCGGCAACTGCCTGACGATCATCGAGCGTCGTTGCCTCGGAGACCCAGCGCAACGCGCGGGCCTGCCCGACGCGCGCCGCAAGCCGTCGCGTCCCGAGCACGAGGCCGAAGCCCGCGCCCGGAAAGCGCAGGCTCGCACCAGGCACCAGCCACCGGACATCGCAGGCGGCGAAC
>CALLYQ010000547.1 GCA_937858875.1 uncultured Lautropia sp.
CCTCGCGGCTTTCTGGTTCGAACGCGACCCCTGGTCATAGTCCGACAGCCTGCTAGGCGCGGCCCGTACGCGCTTCGAAGGTTCACGGGGAAGCGCAGCGCTCCCCTTTTTTCGACGCGACCAGGAAACGACGATGTCCGCCCGTGAAGGTTCGCTCGAAGCTCCGACCCGCCATCCGATCGACTGGAAGGATCCCGGCTTTCGCGACGAGAACGCCGCACTCGACGAGATGCAGCGCGTGTTCGACATCTGCCACGGCTGCCGGCGCTGCGTGAGCCTGTGCAACGCGTTTCCGACGCTGTTCGATCTCGTCGACGAATCGTCGACGATGGAGATCGACGGCGTGGATCGCCACGACTACTGGAAGGTCGTCGACCAGTGCTACCTGTGCGACGTCTGCTACATGACCAAGTGTCCGTACGTGCCGCCGCACCCGTGGAACGTCGACTTCCCGCACCTGATGCTGCGCGGCAAGGCGATCCAGTTCGCGCGCGGCACGCCGACGCGCTTTCGCGACAAGATGCTGTCGGCCACCGACCGCAACGGCACGCTGGCCGGCATTCCGATCGTCGTGCACGTCGTCAATCGCGCCAACCGCAGCCCGACGATGCGCAAGCTGCTCGAAAAACAGCTCGGCGTGCACCGCAAGGCCTGGCTGCCTGCGTTCAGCAGCGACAAGTTCCGCAAGCGCGCTGCGCCGTCGAAAATCTACCCGGTACGCGACGGCGAACGTACGCCGGGCAAGGTCGCGATCTACGCGACCTGCTACGTGAACTACAACGAACCCGGCATCGGCCACGACCTGATCAAGGTGCTCGACCACAACGAGATCCCGCACGTGCTGGCCGAGAAGGAGTCCTGTTGCGGGATGCCGAAGTTCGAGCTAGGCGACCTCGAGTCGGTCGAGAAGCTGAAGAATCGCAACGTACCGGCGCTGGCGCGACTCGCGCGCGAAGGCTACGCGATCCTCGCACCGATCCCGTCCTGCGGGCTGATGTACAAACAGGAACTGCCGCTGCTGTTTCCTGACGACGCCGACGTGCGCGCCGTTGCCGACGCGATGTTCGATCCATTCGAATACATGGTCCAGCGCGCGAAGGACGGACTGCTGAAGACCGACTTCAAGACCGAACTCGGGCGCGTGTCGTATCACCAGCCCTGTCACCTGCGCGTGCAGAACATCGGCCAGAAGACGCGCGAAATGCTGCAGATGGTGCCGGGCACGCAGGTCCAGACGATCGAGCGCTGCTCCGGACACGCCGGCACCTGGGGCGTGAAGAAGGAGTTCCACGAAACCGCGATGAAGATCGGGCGCCCGGTGTTCAGGCAGATGGGCGAGCACCCGGCCGGCGAAGACCCCGACTGGCTGGCTTCGGACTGTGCGCTGGCCGGCCACCACATCACGCAGGGAATCGGCGAAGCCGGCAGTGACGTGGCCGGGCGGCTGGCACATCCGATCACGCTGCTGCGAATGGCCTACGGGCTCGCCTGAGCCAGGGGGATACGATGGCACGCCTGACCCGCGAATCGCTGATGAGCCTCGAGGCCTATGCCAAGGCGCGGCCCGAGATCCGCAAGCAACTGATCGCGCACAAGCGCAGGCGCAGCGTGCGGCTCGGGCCGCACCTGACGCTGATGTTCGAGGACGAACGGACGGTGCGCTACCAGATCCAGGAAATGCTGCGCATCGAGAAGATCTTCGAGGAAGACGGCATCCAGCACGAGCTCGACGCGTACGAGCCACTGATTCCCGACGGGCGCAACCTCAAGGCCACGATGCTGATCGAATACGACGACGAGCAGCTTCGCAGACGCGAACTCGCCCGGCTGATCGGGATCGAGGACCGGACCTGGGTTCGCGCCGAGGGTTTCGACAAGGTCTTCGCGATCGCCGACGAGGATCTCGATCGCGAGAACGACGAGAAGACTTCAGCCGTGCACTTCCTGCGCTTCGAGTTCGACGATGCGATGGCAGCGGCGTTGAAGGGCGGCGCCGCGCTGGCGATCGGCGTCGATCACGACAACTATTCGGCCACGGTCGAGGCGGTGAGCGAGACGCTGCGGGAGTCGCTGGCGGGCGATCTGGCCTGAACATACAAGCCGGGTACCCGGGGCTCTCCTCAGTAGAAGTACCCGGATTCCTCGTCGGGCTTCGATTTCTTCGACGCGGGATCGTGCACGACCGTGCCCACGCCCCCCCCGGCGCCGACGCGGGCGCCGCCGGCGGGAACACTGGCACCGACGCCGGCACCGGCCGACACCTGGCCGCGCTGGTTGACGCCGACTCCGACGCCGACCGGACCGGCCCGGGTGCCGACGCCGACATTGACGTTGCCGCCGGAGCCTACGCCGACACCGAGCGATACGCCGGGGGCGACCGGCACGCCGATGCCGACGCCGGCCGCGCAGCCGGCAAGCAGCGTGGCGGCAAGCAGCGTGGCCGCTGCAGCAGCCGCGGAACGAGCGGGGACGGAACGATTCACAAAACGATTCTTCACACAGGACGCCGGTGGTGGATCTGATCGTTTCGAGTGTATCGGATCGAGGTCATGGCGGATTCAGCCGATCGCGCCTGCGATCGCCGTTTCGAGCCGCTGCGCAATGTCCTGCACGAGCGTGTCGTCGACCCGTTCGCCTCGCAGCGCCTCGACCGAAGTCGTCCACGCGGACAGCCATTCGAGGTCATTCTCGCGACCGAGCGCGCGACACAGCAGCGCCCAGTCGGGCGCTCCGGCGAGCAGGCCCGAGACGAGCAGCACCGCATCGCGGCGGCGCTGCTGCGCGAGCCCGACCAGTTTGCGTCCGCCGGCATCGACGAGTTCCCACGGCGACAACGAGCCGTAGCAGGCCCAGGCGACCGGCGCACGGCGCGCCTGATCGCCGCAAGCTTCGCGGCCCCTCAATTCGCCACCCTGAAGCTCGTCGGGCCGCACGAGCCGCGCTGCGGCTCCACTGCCCTGCACCGCGGCCTGATAGGCCTCGCCGAGCCAGCGATAAGCGTCGATCAGGTTCGCGCCGAGCAGCCGGTGCCCGATCGGCAGCACGACCGAGGCGCCGACCATCCACGGCCCGGCCAGCACAGCGCCGCCGCCCAACTCGCGAGCCA
>CALLYQ010000548.1 GCA_937858875.1 uncultured Lautropia sp.
TCGAGCTCTTCGAGCGTGATGCGCCTGGAATCGGACATGGTGGGCTCCTTCGACGGCGGCACGACAAGCCGCCGCAAAGCGTCGTCGGGACATGAGGTCCAGCATGGCCGAACCTGCCCTCGGGTTCCTGCGCAAAGCAGAGGAGGACAAGCGCGCGCATTTATGCCATGGCGCGGCGCGGTGTCATCCGCCGATGGCCAGCCCCGCTGCCAGTCCTTCGGCCGGCTGATCCAGCCCGAACGCCTTGTGCAGCGCGCGCACGGCCAGCTCCATGTACTTGTCTTCGATGATGACCGAGATCTTGATCTCGCTGGTTGAGATCATCTGGATGTTGATGCCCTCTTCCCACAGCGTGCGGAACATCAGGCTGGCCAGTCCGACGTGCGAGCGCATGCCGATGCCGACGACCGAGACCTTCGCGATGTTCGGATCGCCGCTGATCTCCCCGGCACCGATCGCTTCCTTGACCTTGTTGTTCATCACGCCGAGCGCGTGCTGCAGTTCCTGGTGCGGGACCGTGAACGAGAAGTCGGTCGTGCCGTTGACGCTCTGGTTCTGGATGATCATGTCGACGTCGATGTTCGCGTCGGCGATCGGCCCCAGGATCTGGAACGCGATTCCCGGGCGGTCGGGCACCTGGGTGACGGTGATCTTGGCTTCGTCGCGGTTGAACGCGATGCCGGAAATGACGGCCTGTTCCATGTCCTGCTCTTCCTCGAAAGTGACCAGCGTGCCCGAGTTCGCTTCGATCTCGACGGGCAGTTCGGGGGGCGTGAGGCTCGACAGCACGCGTGTCCTGACCTTGTACTTGCCGGCGAACTCGACGGCGCGGATCTGCAGAACCTTCGAACCGAGGCTCGCCATTTCGAGCATTTCCTCGAAGGTGACCTTGTCGAGCCGGCGAGCCGCGGGCACGACGCGCGGATCCGTCGTGTAGACGCCGTCGACGTCGGTGAAGATCAGGCATTCGTCGGCGCCCAGCGCGGCCGCCATCGCGACCGCCGAGGTGTCCGAGCCGCCGCGCCCGAGCGTCGTCACGTGCCCGGAATCGTCGACGCCCTGGAAACCGGTGACGATGACGACGCGCCCTGCGTCGAGATCGGCGCGCACCTTGCTGTCGTCGATCGAGACGATGCGCGCCTTCGTGTAGGCGCGATCGGTGTTCACGGCGACCTGCCAGCCGGCATAGCTGATCGCGTCGACGCCGATCGTCTTCAGCGCGATCGCCAGCAGGCCCACCGAGACCTGCTCGCCGGTGGCCGCGATCATGTCGAGTTCGCGCGGATCGGGATGCGGATTGATCTCGCGGGCAAGTCCGAGCAGGCGGTTGGTCTCGCCTGCCATGGCCGAGGGCACCACCACGACGCGGTGGCCCGCAGCGTGCCATTTGGCGACGCGACGCGCCACGTTGCCGATGCGCTCGGTCGAACCCATCGAGGTGCCGCCGTATTTCTGAACGATCAGTGCCATGCTCGCCTGCCCCGGCGTCGTGAACAAAACCCGCTATTTTACTCGGAACCCGTCGCGAAACGCCCGTCCGTTCTCAATCGACGAGGTAGTAGTCGACGGTCGAGACGACGCGCAGTTTCTTGATGTGCGGCGTGTTCGCGTCGCGATCGTCGATCGAGAACTGCCCCTGCGACGCGCGCCGGATCTTGCCGAGATTGCTGCCCGAATCGCGAGCGAACTTCTCGGCCGACTCGCGGGCGTTGCGCGTGGCCTCCTCGATCATTTCCGGCTTGATCGCGTTCAGGCCGGTGAACAGGAACTCGGGGCGCGCGCCATGGTCGCCGCCGATCGCGATGCCGGCCTGGCCCAGTTCGCCGACGCGGCTCATCGTCGCGCGCACCTTGTCGACGTCGGTGCTGTAGACGGTGACCGTGGCCCGCCCGGTGTATCGGAACGGGCTGTCGTCGCTGCCGCCGTATTCGCGTGCCTGCTTGTCGACCACCGACGGGGCCGAACTGCTGATCTCCTGCTCCCGGAAGCCGGCCGCCTTCAGGAATTCGACCAGTTGCGCGTTCTTGCGCTCGATGCTGCGGTACAGGTTGGCGACGTCGTTGTCGGCTTCGGCGTGGCTGAGCGGCCAGATCGCCAGGTCGGCCGGCACTTCGCGCTCCGACAGCCCCTTGACGACGACGCTGCGATCGAGCTGCTTGAAATTCAGCAGGGCTCGCCCGTGTTGCCAGGCACCGCCTACGAGTCCGATGGCCAGCAGCACGCCGAGGATCGCCGCCGCCGAGCGCCAGCCCGCCCGGCGCACGCGCGTGCTGCGGGGACCGTCGAACAGATCGTCTTTCGCCATGTTTTCTCTCGTTCCCGGTTTCAGTCCTGCGAGCCGCCCGACGCCGACGCCGATGGCGAGGGCTGGAGCGACCGCCAGTCGAGCGCGTAGCGTACCCCTTCGGTGACCAGGCAATCGGCGTCACAGCCGATTCCGGCCGCCCAGATCGGCCGCCCACGCGCCCACAGCAGCGGCAAAGCCCGGCGCGCCCATGGCGGCACGCCGCGCTCCTGGTACAGGTTCTTCAGGCTGCGATGCGGACCGCCAGCGTGCATGCGCAGGCGCTCGCCGCCGATGCGCTCGCGCAGCTCCAGGTCGGGCGCCTGCAGCCAATGCCGGGCGAGCCCCGGCTGGCCCCGTTGATCGACCGGCTCGATCGACAACACGGCGCCACGCCCGGGAATCTCGATGCGACGCTCGCCGCACCAGCGCAGGGGTACGGCGGGCGCGGTAGCGACCGCTGAGGCGGGGGCTGCAGCGGCGGTCGAGGCGAGAGCGGCAGCGGCGGTCGAGGCGGCCGAGACCGGGGCGTGGCTCGAAGCGACCTGCGGCGACTTCGCTTCCGGCAGCAGCATCGCCTGCCCCCGATAACGGCGCAGCACGAAACCGTCGTGTCGAATCTCGAGGCCATCGGCCGCCTGCGCATCGAGCTGGCGCAACATCTCGGCGAGCCGGGCCCGGCTCGGCATCCGCGCACCGTGCAGCGAAAGCCATTGTCTGAGCACGCCGGCGCGGCTGCCTTCAGGCAGTTTCCGCCATGCCGACAGCGAGAGGGCCGACGACCCGACTGCGAGCGGCGATGCCCCGACTGTGAGCGGCGACG
>CALLYQ010000549.1 GCA_937858875.1 uncultured Lautropia sp.
GCACGAAGCCGCGGTCCTGCAGACGCGGATGAGGCAGGATCAGCCGGTCGGGCGCCAGGCAGTAGACGAAGACCGAAGCCGGTGCGCCGGCCGGAAACACGCGCCGCGGCGACGCGGGCAGACCGACCCGGCGTCCGGCATCGTCGGAGACCTCGGACACGGAAGCCAGCGCGCTGCGAGGGCCGACGAGAAGCGAACCCGCAATCATGCCCGCGCCGAGAAAGCGCCGTCGGGCCTGGCTCGAAGCGCCGTCCAGGTTCATCGCAGATCGGTTGATCCCAGATCGCGCACGCAGCGGAAACTCAGCGAGCGCCGAAGCCGTAGCGGCCCAGGATCGCCTGACCCTCTTCGGACAGGATGAACCAGGCGAGGCGCCACGCCTCGGCGGGCGCGTCGCGCATCACCGTGAGCCCGTAGAGTGCGCCGACCGAAAGATCGGCCGGCAGCTCGACACTGACCAGCCCGGGGAACTCGCGCACGGCCAGCAGCGCATTCGTACAGTAGGTCAGAAAAATGTCGGCTTGCCCATCGGCCACCAGGCTGCCGTAGACGTTGCGGCCCGGCGGCGCCGCAGGCGAGTCGGGGCCACCGGTCAGCTTCAGCGCTTTCGTCTCGAGCGCCTGCCGGGCGCCCGGACGCAAGGCCTCGGCCTTTTCGAACAGCGCCCACGCGTAGTCGCCCGACGGGTCGGCTTTCGGTGTCGAAGTGCCCAGCTTCAGCGTCGGATCGATCATCCGATCGAGCACGTCGGCCGTCTGCACGCCCAGGTCCTGGCGGGTCAGCGCGCACAGCAGGTTGCGGGCAAACGGCAATGGCTCGACCGATTGCCCCGCTTCGGCCAGTGCCGCCGGGTGCTGCATGTTCGCGGACGCGAAGACCTCGGCAGGCTCGCCCTTTGCGATCCGCTCGCGCAGCAGGCCCGACGGCCCATAGGTCCGCTCGACGCGAAGCTTCTCGCGCTGTTCGAACCGGCCGGCGAGTTCGTCGAGCGCCGCGCGCAGGCTACCGGCGGCGTGCAGCCGGATCGCCGGCGCGCCCTCCTGCGTCGGCGACGACGATCGCGGCTGCGGCTGCGCGCCGGCCTGCCGCTGCTGCTCCGTCTCCTGCGGCTGCGCCGAAGCAGTCCCGGACGCGACGATCGAGATCGCCGCGACCGCGAGCATCGCGAACAGAGGGCGAAACGAGGCCGACGCGAACATGAGCATGTGTGTTTCCTCCGGAAAGATTGACCTGAGCCGGCTCCAGGCAGCACGAGCCGGCGCACGCGCGATATGTATGCTATCTGTCGACACAGGCGCAGGGAACCTCGCAGTCCTCCTCCAGCATCATGCATAGATCATCGGGCATCATCGCCGTCGAATTGCAGTACGCGCTCTCGTCGGTCGCCGGCGCGCACCTGCACAACCCGTTCTTCGACGTGCTGGGTGCGCTGCGCACCGAAGGCTCGATCGCGGCTGCCGCGCGCCGGCTCGACTGGTCGTATCGCCACCTCTGGGGCTACCTGAAGGAGCAGGAATCCCGGCTCGGTCGGCCGCTGATTCACTGGGACAAAGGCCGGGCCGCGCGCCTGACCGATTTCGCGGAGAAGCTGCTCTGGGCCGAGACGCGGATCCGCGCGCGCCTGGCCCCGCAGGTCGAGAACCTGGCCACCGAAATCGGCCGCGAACTGTCGATCGCCTTCAACGACGACGTGCAGATCACGACCTGCGTCGCCAGCCACGACCTGTCGCTGCCGCTGCTCAAGCGGCTGTGTCAGACCGAAGCGGAAGTGCTGCTCGACCTGCACTACGAGGGCAGCATCGATGCGCTTCGCCGGATGCGCGCCGGACATTGCGCGTTCGCCGGCATTCACTTGCCATTGTCGCAACCGGCGCTGGCACGGCGCGGCTCCAAGGTCCACCAGGCCTTCGGCCCGCTGCTGCGGCTCGGCAAGGAGAAGCTGATCCGCGTCGCGCACCGCACACAGGGCCTGTTCGTGGCCCGCGGCAACCCGCTGGGCGTGCGCGGCGTCGAAGACCTGCCGCGCCTGCGCTTCGTCAATCGCGCGCCCGGCACCGGTACGCGCGCGCTGATCGAGGAACTGCTGGCCTCGCAGCGTATCGATCCGGCAACGGTTCCCGGCTTCGAGCGCGTCGAAAGCAATCACCTGTCGGTCGCCACCGCCGTGGCCGCCGGAGAGGCCGATGCAGGCATCGGTATCCAGGCGGCTGCAGCCGGCAAGGGTATCGACTTCATCCCGCTGCTGGTCGAAGACTACTTCCTCGTCTGCGAGCGCGAGACGCTGAACACGCCCTGCGCCGAAGCGATCGTCGAGCTGCTGGCCTCGCCGCTATGGCGACAGCAGGTCGAACTGCTCGCCGGCTATTCGGCGCACGATTCCGGCGAAATCATTTCACTGCGCCGCACGCTGCCCTGGTATCGCTGACCTGCGCCGCTGCGATCAGAAACTCAGCACCCGCCAGTCCGGATCGAGCGCGCGCGCCATGAAACGCACGGCGCCGCCCGCCCCGTCGACCTCCGGGATCAGTTCGTCGAGCCGCAAGCCCTGCGAGGCCAGCGCGTCGCTGCAGGCCAGGAAACGCGCGCCGAACGAGGCCGCCTCCTGCATGTAGCCGTAGATCGACTTGCTGCGGTCGCTGCCGGCGTACAGTTGCGCGGCGAGCCCCGGTTTCAACAGCAGGACCGAACGTGCGCTGAAATGGATTTCGACCTCGGCATCCATCGCCGCTGCTGCCGAAGCATGGAAGAACGGCGTTGCGAGCCGTACCGGATCGTCGGGATCGCAGGCCCAGAGCAGCAGCGCCAGATGCCCGCCATTGCGATTCGAGTCGTCGCCGTTCACGCCGGCCCTTGCAGATCGGCGCGCATCAGCCAGGCGCGACGGCGCATCGCCGGTTCGACCGCATCGCCGGTCAGGAGCCGGCCGCGATCTTCGTCCCAGGCCGACGGGCGCAGCCTGGCGATCCAGCCCTCGCCGTAAGGGTGGCGATTGACGAGCTCGGGATGCTCGTCCAGCGCCTCGTTGACCGCGACCACCTCGCCCGAAGCCGGGCTCTTGACCGAGACGATCGATTTCGACAACTCGACGACGGCGATGCCGCGCCCTGCCCCGACGACGGAGCCCGGCGGCTTCGGCCGGCACATGTAAAGGTCGCCGGACAGCGCGACGCCCACCGAGGTGATGCCGACGGTGACGCTCCCGTCACCTTCCAGGCGTGCCCAGGTGTCCTCGTCGACGAGGTAATGCAGCCCGCCTGGAAATTCGAACGGGAACGCGGTGTCGTCCGGAATCATCACGAAGACCGTCAAGGAAAATGGCGGAGGGAAATGGGAGTCGAACCCATCCGGCAACGCGTGGCGCCGCCCACCGGGTTTGAAGCCCGGCCGACCCACCAGGATCGTTTCCCCTCCATGAAAGCCGAGCAATGGTAGCCGCCGGCGATCATCAAAGCGTGAACAGCATCGAGTCCGGACGCAGCTTGTGTACGTCGCCGATCCGCCGGAGCATGCCGATCCGGTCCAGGTATTCGAGGATCTGCGTGGCGCGCTTGCGCCCGAGGCCGCTGGCGTCGCGAAAGCCAGCCACGGTGAGCGCGCCCTCTCCGCTCGCCGCAAGCGCGCGGACGATGTTCGCGCAATCGTTCATCGTCTGCTGCGAGAAGTAGAGATCCTTGACCACCTGATGCAGCTCGCCACGACGGGCGAGCCGGGCCAGCGCAGTGCGCATCAGCGCTTCCGGTTCGCGTGCGTCGCGCGCGAGGTCGCGCGCCCACGCCCCTTCGCGCCCGGCCTGCTCGAGCAGCGGGGCGACCTTCTCCGCAATCCTCTGTTCGGAAGCCGACAGGCGCACGCCGTGCTCG
>CALLYQ010000550.1 GCA_937858875.1 uncultured Lautropia sp.
CTGCACGGTATAGACCTGCGTCGTGACGGCATCACGCCAGCCGAAGCCGAGTGCTTCGAGCCTCGATTCCATCTCGGCGACGACGAACCGGACCTTGTCCCGCAGCCCTTCCGGCGAGGTGTCGTTGTAGCGAACGATCCGTTCGCTGAACGGCCCGGGTCCGTCGGCCGCGTCGCCGCCGCCCGCGAGCGTGAAGCTGCGGCGCTTCGCTCCCAGCGAGGGGACCGTGTACGAGAAGGCGAACATCGAAGGCACCGGCGGCTTGCCGTACATCGGGCAGACGTTGGTCCGGGCGACCGGATTCGCGCCGTCGTTGTAGATGCCCCAGCGTTCGAGCGTTCCCACGTAGTGCTTGTTGAACTCGAGGAACCCCTGCTCGGTGAACGGCTCGGGCGAGCGCAGTTCGCACTGCGCGAACGCCGTGGTCGGCCGTCCGATCGATTTCAGGTGCGCCTCGACGGCGGCGAACGCCTCGGCCATCGGCAGAGGCTTCGCGAATCGCGCGCGCTCGATTTCGTAGCCCTCTTCGGCCGCCACGCCGCTCGAATACTGGAATACGGCGGGGATGTAGCGGTAGTTCCCCGGCCCGAATACAACGGTTTTCGACATCCCCTCTTTCTCCATCTTGCTGGCGACGCCCTTCGTACGGGTGCAGGCGCTTCAGATTCCCAGAGCGAAGCGATCGTATTGCGCCCTGGCGCAGGCACCCATCGTCTTCAGGCTGCGGATCACCGCTTCTTCTCCGATCACGAAGGGATTCGCTGTCGCTCCGGTTCTCAATGCGTCCAGCTTCTGCGGCGCGCTGTCGTAGCCCGCGTGATTCGAGATCATCACATCGATATCCTGCCTTTGAGCGATCCGGGTCATCTTCCCGGTTGCATCGATGTAGCTTTGCAGGCGCGGCAAATCCTTGCCGAAGTTGAACGCCGTGCCGCCCCACAGCAATGCACGATGGGTCTGCCCACCCTGCGTGACGTCGAAAACCAGGCTGACGGTACCGTGCGTATGCCCGGGCGTCGTGTGAATCGCGACAGCGGTATCGCCAAGGACGAGTTCGTCACCGTCCCTGGCTTTCACATCGCGCGCCGGATCGAATTTCGGCGGGCGCCCCCAAAGCGGCGAGTCGAACTCGAGCGTGCCCTCGGCCTGCTCCCAATCATCCTCGCTCATCACGATGCGAGGCTGATAGCGCGCGCTCAGATAAGGCAGCCCGCCGTAGTGATCGCCGTGTGCGTGCGTGACGATCACGTACCGGATCTCGGCGGGGTCAAGGCCGAGCCTGCGCATGCCGCTATCGACCAGGCGCTTTGCTTCGTCGTCGTTGTTCAGAGCATCGATCAGGATGAGACCTTCCGAGGTCTTGATGACCCAAGCGCTCACCCAGGCCGCCCCGACGAAATAGAGGTTGTCGAAGGCGCGCCCGGGCTCTGGCGCCGGTCGAGCGATTTGCGTGGCCAGCAGCTTGTCGACCTGCTCCTGCGAGGGTCGCGTCGCAGGGGCAGGCTTGCACAGCGCGAGCAGCGGCTTCAGGTCGTCTCCGGCGAAGCGTTCCGCGTCGGCCACGTGGCCCGCGACGGTCGCCTGCGAAGCCAGCGGAACCTGGGCGCACGATGCCGCAAGAACGGCTGCTGCCACGACGAGACGCCGCGATATCGTCTTCATTCCGTCCTCTCCTCCGGATGTCCGGGACAGCATACAAGAGACATTGCAGCCGGAACCACCCGAACGCTCGATCCTGGAACCGGTGTCTCGGGGCAAGCCGACCAGCGCGTCCTCGAGGGCCGTCCGCATGGTAGAAGGCTCGACAACCAGAGGAGAAAGCGAATGAACACCCGAGTCCTGTTCGTCAAGCGGCCGATCGGCTGGGTCGACGAATCCTGCTTTCGGATCGAATCCTGCGATGAGCCGACCTGCGGTCCCGGAGACGTGCTCGTGCAGGCACTTTGGCTGTCGCTCGACCCCTATCTGCGCGGGCGCATGAACGAGGGGTCGTCGTACGCGCCTGGCTTCGCGCTGGATCGGCCGGTGGTCTCGCGCGTGGTCGGGCGTGTCGTCGAATCGCGCAACGAGCGCTTTTCCGAAGGCGATCACGTCTGGGGCTTCATGGACTGGGCGCTGCGCAGCGTGGCGCCGCGCGGCGAAGGCCTGAATCTCATCGACCCGGCGCTCGACCAGCCCAGCCTGGCGATCTCGGCGCTCGGCATGCCCGGGCTCACGGCCTGGACCGGAGCCATCGAACTCGGCAGGCCTCGACCCGGCGATACCGTTTACATCTCGTCGGCGGCCGGCACCATCGGCCAGCTTGCAGGACAGTTCGCGAAACGGGCCGGCGCACGTGTCGTCGGCTCGGCGGGCAGCCCCGACAAGGTCGCCTTCGTTCTGCAGAAGTGCGGCTTCGACGCGGCCTTCGACTACAAGACGCGCGACATCGACGAAGCGCTGCGCGAAACCTGCCCGGCCGGCATCGACGTCTACCTCGACAACGTGGGCGGTGCCACGCTCGAGGCGGCGCTGCGTCACGCCAACGTAGGCGCTCGCTTTCCGGTCTGCGGCATGATTTCGACTTACAACGCGACCGAAGACCCCGGAATCAAGGACTTGCAGCAACTGCTGTGGAAGCGGATCCAGATGACGGGCTTCATCGTCTCCGACCACCTGCACGAGCTGCCGGCCTATCAGGCGCGCGTGGCACCGTGGATCCGCGAAGGCCAGATCCACTTCCACGAAGACATCGTCCACGGGATCGAACGTGCGCCGTCGGCGCTGATCGGGATGATGAAGGGCGAATCGATCGGCAAGCGACTCGTGCAGGTGGGCTGACTCAATCGAGCAGGCCCGCCCTCCTCGGCATCCACAACACCAGTTCCGGGAATGCGATGCAGATCGCCAGCGCGATCAATTGCAGGAAGACGAAGGGCACGGCACCGCGATACAACTGGCCCATCGTGATCGACGGTGGCACGGCGCCTTTCATGAAGAACAGTGCGAAGCCGAACGGCGGCGTGATGAACGAAGTCTGCAGGTTCACGGCCATCACGACGAGCAACCACGGCAGGAAGGCGGCGGTGCCATCCACGTGCGAACTGAAATCCAGGTCGGCCAGCAAGGGCCCGAACACCGGCAGCACGATCAGGCAGATCTCGAGCCAGTCGAAGAAGAAGCCGAGCAGGAAGACCAGCACCATCACGAAGATCATCACTTCCCAGGCCGTCTGGATGCCGACCTGCGCAAGCAGATCGACGATGACCTCGTCCCCGCCCAGCGCGCGGAACATGTAGGCGAAGACCGAGGCGCCCATCGTGATGAAGAACACCATGGCGTTGGTCAGCGCCGCCGACTCGATCAGCTGCCGCATCGATTCGCGATTCAGCGCCTTCTTCCACCAGGCGAGCAACAGCGCACCGGCACTGCCGACGCCGGCGGCTTCGGTCGGTGTCGCCCAGCCCATGAAGATCGAGCCGAGAACCAGCGCGACCAGCAGCACCGGCGGCAGGAAGCTGCGAAATACCAGCGCCAACAGCGCAGCCGTGCTCTCGGGACCGAGCTCGGCAGGCATCGGCGGCGCCAGCTCGGGCTTCAGCGCGCAGACGATGCCGATGTAGACGAGCTAGAGCAAGGACAGCAGCAAGCCCGGAATCAGTGCGCCTGCGAACAGCGTGCCGACCGGAACCGCCATCAGGTCGCCCATGATGACCAGCATGATCGACGGCGGAATCAGGATGCCCAGCGTTCCGGAAGCAGCAATGGTTCCGACGGCGAGCCCGGTGTCGTAGCGCCGCTCGAGCATCGTCGGCAAGGCGCTCAGCGTCAGCATGACGTCCGAGAGGAACTGCGACTTGGCGTACTCCTTCACGAAG
>CALLYQ010000551.1 GCA_937858875.1 uncultured Lautropia sp.
TGATCGTCGATGGGCAGGCGGAAATCGATGGCGATGCACTGCGGATCACGCCGACCCGGGCCGTCAAGCATCGCCCGGCGCCTCGCGCGGAGCCGGTCGCCCCAGGCAGCTGCGGGGCGGATTGCGTGGAGCTCGCGCTACCGGAGACCGAACGGCGCTGAGCATCGAACTGCCGTCGACCGAACTGCCGTCGGCAGTGCGGCGATCCGGCGCAGAATTGCCTGGTGCGCCGGCGCAGCGTAGCCTTGGGTTCACTTGAGTCGGGGCGTGTCGACACGCCCCGGCAATCATTCCAGGAGAGAGAAATCATGAGGGAATATCTGAAGTTCTACATCGACGGCCAATGGGTCGATCCCGAAACGCCGAAGACGCTCGACGTGATCAATCCGGCGACCGAGGAATCGGCCGGGCGGATCTCGATGGGTTCGGCCGCCGACGTCGATCGCGCGGTGAAGGCCGCACGGGCCGCCTTTGCCAGCTATTCGCAGACCAGCGCCGACGAGCGGGTGGCGCTGCTCGAGCGGATCATCGCCGAGTACAAGAAGCGCTACGACGACGTCGCCGCGGCGATCACCGAGGAGATGGGCGCGCCGGTGTCGCTGGCCAAGCAGGCGCAGGCGGCGATGGGCATCGGTCACCTGAAGACCGCGCTCGAGGTGCTGAAGACCTATTCGTTCCAGGAGCAGCGCGGCAGCACGATGCTGGTCAAGGAGCCGATCGGCGTTTGCGGCTTCATCACGCCGTGGAACTGGCCGATCAACCAGATCGCCTGCAAGGTCGTGCCCGCGCTGGCCGTGGGTTGCACGATGGTGCTCAAGCCGTCCGAGATTTCGCCGTTCTCGGCGCAGGTCTGGACCGAGATTCTCGATGCGGCCGGCGTGCCGGCCGGTGTCTTCAACCTGGTGTACGGTGATGGTCCGGTCGTGGGCGCGGCCATTTCGAGCCATCCCGAGGTCGACATGGTCTCGTTCACCGGGTCCACGCGAGCGGGCATCGAGGTGGCGCGCAACGCCGCCCCGACGGTCAAGCGAGTGCACCAGGAGCTCGGCGGCAAGTCGCCGAACATCATTCTCGAAGACGCGGATCTGGAGAAGGCGATCAAGGGTGGCGTGCGCGGCGTGATGGCCAACTCGGGCCAGTCGTGCAACGCGCCCACGCGGATGCTCGTGCCGAACTCGCGGATGGAGCAGGCGCTCGCCATCGCACGCGATGTGGCCAATGCCACGAAGGTCGGCGATCCGGCCAGCGACGCGAACATCGGTCCGGTCGTCTCGGCCGCGCAGTGGGACAAGATCCAGACGCTGATCGCCAAGGGCATCGAAGAGGGCGCGCAGCTCGTCGCCGGTGGTCCCGGCAAGCCCGAGGGCCTGGAAAAGGGCTACTACGTGAAGCCCACGGTGCTGGCCGGCGTGAACAACCAGATGACGGTCGCGCGCGAGGAGATCTTCGGCCCGGTGCTCACGATCCTCGGTTACGACACCATCGAGGAAGCAGTCGAGATCGCCAACGACACGCCTTACGGGCTCGCGGCCTATGTCTCGGGCTCGGATACCGAAGCCGTGCGCAAGGTGGCCTCGCAGCTGCGCGCCGGTCAGGTCAACATCAACAACGCCGCGCCCGACCTGATGGCGCCGTTCGGCGGCTACAAGCAGTCGGGCAACGGTCGCGAGTGGGGCGACCACGCGTTCGCCGAGTTCCTCGAGACGAAGGCGGTGCTCGGTTTCGCTCCCAAAGCGACGTAGGCGGGGCGTCGCGGGCGCTGGTTCACCGGTGCCCGCTGGCCGAAGCCCGGTCGGTGCTCTGACGCGGGCGCTCGCGGTCTGATCGGCGCGAGCGCCCGTCGGTCCGGACGGCGGTTCAGCCGCGCCGCCCCATCGGCAGGACATCGCCGCCGAAGGTGCGCGGATCGCGCGGCTTCCAGCAGCCGCGGTCGACGGCGGACACGAAGGCCTGCACGCCTGCGTTGAAGGCTGCCGGCTCTTCGAGATTGACCGCATGCCCGGTCGCCGGGAGCATCCAAAGTTGCGCGGCCGGCATCGCGCGCTTCAGGAACAGGTTCGTGTCCAGGCAGGGCTCGTCTTCGTCGCCGACGACCAGCAGCGTCGGCACGCGGCAGGCGGCGAGCTCGGCCTCGTAGTCGTAGAGCGAGGGCCGGATCGCCTGGTACCGGCGCAGCGTATGCGCAGAGCCGATGGCCGAGTGCTCGGCAAGATGCGCCTTGAAGCGTTCCCAGCCGGCCGGATCCTTGACGAGCAACTGGATTCGCGTGCCGCCCAGCGCCATTTCTTCTGCGACCGCCGCGGAACCTTCGTCGAGGAAGCGCTGGGCGAGGGCTTCGGCCTGTTCCTTGAACACCGCCCGTTGCTCGCGAGGCGCGCCCGAGCCGACGCCGGCCACGACCAGCGACGAGGCACGATCCGGATGCCGCAGGCCGAACTGCAGCGTCGCATAGGCGCCCATGCTCAGGCCGACGACGTGCGCGCGTTCGATCGACAGGCCGTCGAGAACGGCAAGGATGTCGTCGGCCGCGTATTCGTAGCCGTAGAGATCCTCCGACTCGGGAATCTCCGACGGCGGGTAGCCGCGCGCATTGAACGCGATGCATCGGTACTCGCGCGAAAACCAGTTCACCTGCTGCTCCCATTCGCGCAGGTCGGCGCCGAACTCGTGGACGAAGACGATCGGGCGTCCGCTGCCGTGTTCCTCGTAGTGGAGACGGGCACCGCGGGACGTCACGAAAGGCATGGGTTCCTCCTGAAGGGCTTGCGAGAGAGATCGGCTACGAATCCTTGTCGGCGCTGCGGCGCTCGATCTCGCGCAGATGCGCGCGCGCCTCGTCGGAGCTTTCGAAGATGTACGGTGCCACCGCCCGTTGCTCGAGCGCGTCGCCGAGCTTGGCGCGCAGGAACGAGCTGGTCGTGTAGCGTGTGACGCTCGAATAGAAGCGCTGCATCAGCCCCTGCACCATCTCCGAGTAGGCGTCGAGCACCTCGGGCAGGATCGTGAAGTTGTCGTAGTTGACGATAGCGAACACACGCCGGCCGAGCGGCGCCAGTTGCGTCTCGACCTGCGTGCGGATCGCGTCGATGTCGGCCTGCCTGGTGATCGACAGGCCTTCGAAATTGATGAAGAACAGGTTCTGCTGGGCGTCGTAGCTGAAGCGCTGCTCGAGTGGCACGGCGAGCAGTTCGCGTCGCAACTGCATCGGCTCCTCGCGGAAAATCCGCGGGTCCATCAGCCGCGGCTCGCCGCGCATGATCGGCTTGAAGGACATCTTTGCCAGGATGTCTCGTTGCACGTCGATGCCGGGCGCGATCTCGGTCAGCTCGAGCCCTTCCGGCGTCAGCGTGAACACGCAGCGTTCGGTGATGTAGAGCACCGGCTGACCGCGTTGCGCCGCGTGCGGGCCGCTGAAGGTGCGGTGCTCGACCTCCTGGACGAACTTGGGCACCGCGCCGTCCTCGACGATGCGCAGGCTGCCGTTGTCGATCTTCAGCTCGAGCCGGCCGGCGTTGAAGGTGCCGACGAACACGGCCTTCTTCGCGTTCTGGCTGATGTTCATGAAACCGCCCGCGCCGGCGAGCTTCGGGCCGAACTTGCTGACGTTCAGGTTGCCTTCGGCGTCGGCCTGCGCGAGGCCGAGGAAGGTCATGTCGAGCCCGCCGCCGTCGTAGAAGTCGAACTGGTACGGCTGATCGATGATCGCCTGCGTGTTGACCGCGGCGCCGAAGTTCAGGCCGCCGGCCGGGATGCCCCCGACGACACCGGGCTCGGCGGTCAGCGTGATCAGGTCGATGATCTTTTCCTCGGCCGCCACGCTGGCGACCCCTTCGGGCATGCCGATGCCGAGGTTCACGACGCTGTTCGGGCGCAGTTCGAGCGCCGCCCGTCGCGCGATGATCTTGCGCGCGCTCATCGGCATCGCGTCGATCGCGGTCGCCGGGATGCGGATTTCGGCGCTGAAAGCCGGGCTGTACGGTTCGGCGAAGGTCTGCCAATGGTTCTCCGGCCGAGCGACGACGACGCAGTCGACGAGCACGCCGGGCACCTTGACTTGCCGCGGGTGCAGCGTCTGGCGTTCGGCCACGCGCTCGACCTGCGCGATCACGAGCCCGCCCGAATTGCGCGCCGCCATCGCCATCGCCAGCGCTTCGAGCGTCAGCGCCTCCTTCTCCATCGTCAGGTTGCCGTCGGGGTCGGCCGTCGTGGCCCGCAGGATCGCGACGTGGATCGGGAAGGTCTTGTACAGCAGGCATTCCTTGCCGCCGATCGTGATCAGCTCGACGATGTCCTCGGTCGTGCGGCTGTTGAGCTTGCCGCCGCCGTGGCGCGGGTCGACGAAGGTGCCCAGGCCGACTTGTGTCAGATGTGCGGGCCGGCCGGCTGCGATGTCGCGAAACAGATGGCTGATCACGCCCTGCGGCAGGTTGTAGGCCTCGATCCGCCCGGCCACGGCGAGCTGCTGCAGCCGCGGCACGAGCCCCCAGTGGCCGCCGATCACGCGCCTGACCAGGCCATCGTGCGCGAAGTGATTCAGGCCCTTGTCCTTGCCGTCACCCTGGCCCGCGGCGTAGACGAGCGTCAGGTTCTTCGGCTTGCCGCTGGCCTGCAGGTACTGCTCCTCGCTCGACAGGTACAGCTCTTCGAGCGCAACCGCGACTTCCTCGGCGAAGCCGATGCCGACGAAGCCGCCGGTTGCCACGGTGTCGCCGTCGCGGATCAGGCGAACCGCTTCGCGGGCGGAGACGACCTTGCCGCGCTCCGGCGTTCGCATCGAAGCCAGCAGCGGATGAGGGGGTGCGGGATTCACGCTTGCCTCCTGGTCGGCGGGGCCGGGCGGTCCATTGTGCAGGCAGGGGGCGGCGCGTGCAAAGGTGTCCGGGATCGGAAGAATCCTCCGTGACCGGGCTGGTCGAGACATCGTAGGCTTGCAGCAGACGAACGCAGGTATTCCAGAAACGATGAGCGTCGACCGCAGCCGGCAGCCTGCGATCGCCGACAGCAACCGGCCGCAGCGGCCGGCTGCCGGCGATGGCA
>CALLYQ010000552.1 GCA_937858875.1 uncultured Lautropia sp.
CCATTGCGAGGCCGCGTAGACGGCGAGGAAATCATTGCCGTCGACGCGCAGCGACGCGATCCCGGCGCCGATGCCGCGCGCCGCGAAGGTCGTACGCTCGCCGCCGGCCAGCGCCTGGAAGGTCGAGATCGCCCACTGGTTGTTGACGACGTTCAGCACGACCGGCGCACGGTAGACGTGCGCGAAGGTCAACGCCGTATGGAAGTCGGATTCCGCCGTAGCGCCGTCGCCGATCCAGCCCGAGGCAATCTTCGTGTCGCCGAGGATCGCAGAAGCCATCGCCCAGCCGACCGCCTGGACGAACTGCGTGGCAAGGTTGCCCGACAGCGAGAAGTAGCCGTACTCGCGCATCGAATGCAGGATCGGGAGCTGGCGCCCTTTCAGGGGGTCACGTTCGTTCGACAGCAACTGGCAGATCAGCCGCTCGAGGGATACCTCTCGCGCCATCAGCAGGCTCTGCTGCCGATAGGTCGGGAAGCACATGTCGCCGTCGGACAGCGCCATCGCATGGGCGGTGCCGATCGCCTCCTCTCCCAGGCACTGCATGTAGAACGACAGCTTCTTCTGGCGCTGCGCGATCAGCATCCGCGCATCGAAGATCCGGGTCTTCAGCATCGCGCGAAGACCGCGCCGAAGCTGGTCGGGCGCCAGTTCGGGCGCCCAGGGGCCGACAGCCCGGCCGTCGTCATCGAGCACGCGAATCAGCGTGTAGGCGAGATCGGTGGTTTCCGAGGGCTTGGCCTGCACTGGCGGGCGCCGCACGGCACCGGCGTCGGCAAGGTGCAGGTAGCTGAAATCGGTCTGGTGCCCGGGCCGGCCGGTCGGCTCCGGGACGTGCAGACGAAGAGGCTTCAGACGCTCGCTCATCCGTGTGGCTCCGCTTGCTGTCGGACATCCGAATCCAAGCCTAGCCGATTCGGCAGCGTGCAGGCGAAAAGCCCGACACCGGCAGTGCCGGTGCACTTATTGCACGCCGAGGCCCTTCATGTCCGGCAAGCGGTGCGCGATGCCCTTGTGGCAGTCGATGCAGGTCTTGGCGCCCGAGGCAAGGTCGGTCGAATGAGCATTGGCGGCCCGCTTGCTCTGGCGCGTGAAGTCCATGAAGGCGAAACCGTGGCAGTTCCGGCATTCGAGCGAGTCGTTCGCCTTCATCCGCCGCCACTCGTTCTGGGCGAGCTGAAGGCGCATCGCCTCGAACTTCTCAGGCGTGTCGATCGTGCCGAAGATCTTGCCCCAGACTTCTTTGGAGGCCTGCATCTTGCGCGCGATCTTCGCCGTCCATTCGTGCGGCACATGGCAGTCCGAGCACAGCGCGCGCACGCCACTGCGATTCGTGAAATGGATCGTGCCCTGCAGCTCCTGGTAGACGTTGTCGCGCATCTCGTGGCAACCGGTACAGAATTGCTCGGTGTTGGTCGCCTCCATGGCCGTATTGAAGCCGCCCCAGAAAACGATGCCGGCGATGAAGCCGCCGATGGTCAGGAAGCCGAGGCTGAAATAGCGGCTCGGCCGCCACAGCACGGTCCAGTAGCGGCGCAGAAGCTTCAGCATGTCGAACCCTCGCTCAGCGGCGGCGACGCTGCGCTTCGTCGGGCTGGCCGTACAGCATCTGGTCGACGTCGATGAACTCGTTGTCGACCAGCGGCTCGAGCGGCGCCTGCGGAACGTGGCACTGCAGGCAGAAGTAGCGGCGCGGCGACAGCTCGGCCAGGAAATTGCCGTCGCGCCCCATGAAATGCGTGACGCTGATCATCGGCGCCTGGCTTTCCTGCGTGCGGGTACGCGTATGGCAGAACATGCAGCGGTTCGCGTTCTTGTCGAGCTGGTAGCCGTCGATCTTGTGCGGGATCACCGGCGGCTGCATCGCGTAGTTGCGGGCGCGGCGCACGTCGCTGTTGTCGGCGTTCACCAGCGGCGGCGGCTTCGTTGTTTCGACGATCGGCGCCCCACGCATCGCCTCGGGCGCGTTCTGCGCGAAGGCGGGTGAGGCCAGTCCGACGGCAAGCGCTCCGACGAGCGCCATGGCCGACACGAGTGGTATCCGGCGGATCATGCGACACCTCCCGGTACCTTGCGCAAGGCCACGGCACACTTCTTGAAGTCCGTCTGCAGCGAGATCGGACAGGTCGCATCCAGCGTGACCTTGTTGATGAGCTGGCTTGCGTCGAACCAGGGCACGAAGATCAGGCCCGGCGGCGGCCGGTTGCGGCCGCGCGTCTCGACGCGGCTTTGCATCGAGCCGCGACGCGAAACGATCTCGACGATCTCGCCGCGACGCAGATTCAGCGCGTTGGCGTCCTGCGGGTGCAGGTAGCAGACCGCGTTCGGAAACGCCCGGTACAGTTCCGGTACCCGACGTGTCATCGAACCCGAATGCCAGTGCTCGAGCACCCGGCCCGTGCACAGCCAGTACGGATAGTCCTTGTCCGGTTCCTCGGCGGCCGGTTCGTAGGGCAGCGCGTAGATGACCGCCTTGCCGTCGGCGTGGCCGTAGAAACGAACCCCCTCGCCGGTCTTGACGTAGGGATCGTAGCCCTCGCGGAAGCGCCAGCGCGTTTCGCGGCCGTCGACGACCGGCCAACGCAGCCCGCGCACCTCATGGTAGGTATCGAAGGGCGCGAGATCGTGCCCATGACCTCGGCCGAACTGCGCGTACTCCTCGAACAGCCCCTTCTGCACGTAGAAGCCGCAGGATTTCGCTTCGTGGTTCTCGTAGCCGGGATCCATCTGCGCCAGCGGGAAGGCGTCGACCTGACCGTTGCGAAACAGAACGTCGAACAGCGTCTTGCCCCGGTACTCGGGCTTCCTGTCCAGCAGCTCGGCGGGCCAGATCTCCTCCATCGCGAAGCGCTTGGAGAACTCCATCAGCTGCCAGAGATCCGAGCGCGCCTCGCCGGGTGCGTTCACGAGCTGGTGCCAGAACTGCGTGCGCCGCTCCGCGTTGCCGTAGGCGCCCTCCTTCTCGACCCACATCGCCGCCGGCAGGATCAGGTCGGCCGCCATCGTGGTCACGGTCGGATAGGCGTCGGAGACGACGACGAAATTCTCCGGGTTGCGATAGCCGGGCCAGCCTTCCTTCAGGATGTTCGGCGCGGCCTGCATGTTGTTGTTGACCTGCACCCAGTAGGCGTTCAGCTTGCCGTCGGTCAGCATTCGGTTCTGCAGCACCGCGTGGTAGCCCGGCGTGTCGGGAATCGTGCCGGCGGGCAGCTTCCAGATCTGCTCGGCGATCGCGCGATGCTTCGGATTGGCGACCATCATGTCGGCCGGCAAGCGGTGCGAAAAGGTGCCGACTTCGCGCGCGGTCCCGCAGGCAGAGGGCTGGCCGGTCAGCGAGAACGGGCTGTTGCCGGGCTCCGAGATCTTGCCGGTCAGCAGATGGATGTTGTAGAGCAGGTTGCTGCACCAGGTGCCGCGCGTGTGCTGGTTGAAGCCCATCGTGAAAAAGGACATCACCTTGGTGCCGGGATCCGCGTAGAGCTCGGCCAGCCGTTCGAGCCGCTCCTTCGGCACCTTCGACAGCTTCGCGACCGTCTCGAGGTCGTACTGCGAAACGAACTTCGCGTATTCGTCGAAGCTGGCCTCGCGCCCGCCGCCCACGTTGCCGACGTTCTTCGCCTTCGTCTGCAGCGGGTGCTCAGGGCGCAGCCCGTAGCCGATGTCGGTGTTGCCGATCACGAAGCGCGTATGGCGATCGACGAACTCGCGATTCACCTTCTTGTTGGAGATGATGTAGTGCGCGATGTAGTTCAGGATCGCCAGGTCGGTCTGCGGCTCGAAGGTCAGCGACAGGTCGGACAGGTCGTAGCAGCGATGCTCGAACACCGACAGCACGGCCACCTTGACGTGCGGCGCCGACAGCCGCCGGTCGGTCACCCGCGTCCACAGGATCGGGTGCATCTCGGCCATGTTCGAGCCCCACAACACGAAGGCGTCGGCCGCCTCGATGTCGTCGTAGCAGCCCATCGGCTCGTCGATGCCGAAGGTGCGCATGAAGCCGGCCACGGCCGACGCCATGCAGTGGCGCGCATTCGGGTCGATGTTGTTCGTGCGGAAACCCGCCTTGAACAGCTTCAGCGCGGCGTAGCCCTCCCAGATCGTCCATTGTCCGGAGCCGAACATGCCGACAGAACTCGGTCCCTTTTCGCGCAGAGCCTTCTTGAACTGCGCGGCCATGACGTCGAAGGCCTGCTCCCAGGACACCGGCTCGAACTCGCCGTTCTTGTCGTAGCGCCCGTTCGACATCCGCAGCAGCGGCTGCGTCAGCCGGTCGGCGCCGTACATGATCTTCGACAGGAAGTAGCCCTTGACGCAGTTGATGCCGCGATTGACTTCCGCATTGATGTCGCCGTGCGTGGCCACGACCCGGCCGTCCTTGACCGCGACGTTGACACCGCAGCCGACACCGCAGAAGCGACAGGGCGCCTTCGACCAGGCAAGCTGCGTCTTCGAAGCGTCGGTCTCGATGTTCGCCGCAGCGGCGATCGCCGGCATCCCCGCGGCGAGCGCCGTCGTGCTGCCGGCGGTACGACGGATGAATTCACGTCGGGTCAGGCTCATGGATCGATCTCCTGCTCGAGCGAGGATGCGGGCTCCGCATGCTGATAGACGAGCGAGACGTTCAGCACGTCGGGCAGCTCGCGCATCGCATCGATCGTTTCGATGACGCCGGCCGACGACGAAGCCTCGACGATGACGACGAGCTTGCCGTCGTCGCTGGACTGGAAGAGTTCGGCGCGTTCGAGGCCGGCGACCGAGCGCTGCACCTCGGCCAGTGCGGCCGGACGACAGTGGAGCAGCACACCGGCGATGTGGATATCCGCCGACGGCTCGGTCACGGGCGACGAAGCGGATGTCGGAGGAAGCGTCATCCCGGCAGGTCTCCGGTGATGAGCTGGTACATCCAGACGAGAAAGCCGTAGCCACCGACGATCGCGACCGCGAGCACGGGCGCAGTCACCACGGTCAGGAACAGGAAGGTGCGCCGCTCTTCCTGTCGTGTTGCCGGTTCTTCGGGTTCCCGTGTTTTCACGCCGGTTCTCCTGCTGAGTACCGAGGGCTAGCGCCCCGTCTCGACGACTGACTTCACGACTGACTTCGGTCGACAGCTTAGCATCGATAGTCGCGCTGGACACCCGTTGGAACGCTTCGAACGCGGGCTGTAACGAGCACGGCGATTAGCAGCCCTACAATCCCCGGCTGTCGAAAGCCTCGTCAGCCAGGAACGAAAACATGAAGAACCGCCGCGCCGTATTCCGGATCGCACTGTCGATCGCCGTTGCCGCGATCATGCCGGTCAGCCAGTCGCCGATTGCGGCAGCCGCAGAGGCCGTCGATCACCTCGGCGTGCCCGGTCCCCTCCGGTTCGACGGAAAGTCCTTCGCGTTGGCCTGGAGCGCGAAGCCCGGCGCCGGCTATACGAAGCAGGAGTACGTTCCAACCGGCCAGAAGGTCGAAACCTACGAGCAGATGCTGCTGGTCGAACGCATGGCCGGCAAGTTGAAGGCGATCGACGCGGCGCGCGCGCAGATGCAGATGCTCGAGAAGCGCAAGGCATCCGACCCTCTGGTGAACATGAGCCTGATCCAGAACCCGAAGAACAGCGAAGTCCTGCTCGACTTCATCGTCAGCGCGAAGGACCGTGACGGCAAGGTCATCGTCGAGTGGAACGCGTACCGCTACGCGACGATCGAGGGCGCCGAGCCCGGCGTCATGCTGTTCGGGGTCAGCCACCGCGCCTACGGCAACGAGAATGCCAAGGCCTTCCTGGGGCAACTGAAGACGCTTCGCAGCGCGCAGATCGGCGCGCTGGCCGGGGCCGACATGCCGAAGCTGCGCTGATCCGGCGCCTACTGCCGGCACTCCGGCACGCGGACCATGCTCATCGTGCCGCCGAACAGGTTCGGAACCAGCTTGTTGCGATAGACGATCTCGCGGCAACTGCCGTCTGCGGCGCGCCCCCCGCCGCTCCCCCTGGCCATCGGCGGCGGATCGACGAGCTTGTAACGAAACTGGAAGAGCGTGCCTTCGGGGAATCCGCCGGCAGTCGCAGCAGTCGGGCGGATTTCGACGAGCGCGTCGAGCTTGCGCCCGCTGAACCGGCCTTCGATCGACATCCGGTTGCCGGCGTTCGTGCCGCTGCCGGCGATGCGGCCGTCGGCCGCGATCGTGACCGGCACGCCGGTGCCGCCCTCCCAGCCGTCGCCGACGAAGCGCCCCTCGGCTGCAAAACTCGCGTCGTTGTCGTTGCGCACGTTGCCGATCAGCAGGAGCCTGGCCGTGTCCTTGCCGGTGAGCTGGAGTTCGGCGGTTCCACTGCCATGGTCCGACCGTGCGCGTGCTGCGGAGCCTTTCGGTGGCACCACGCGCGCCGAAACGACCCCGCGGTAGACGCGGTCGGCGTAGGCTCGGGCTCCTTCGGCGTCTTCGGCCAGAGCCGGAGGCGGCGTCGTGAGGACGGACAAGAAGAGCAGCGCCAGGAAGAAGGCCAGTCCGCGGCCCGCCGCGACGCGCCCCGCTGCGACGCGCCCCGCTGCAGCGCGGACCATCGGCGCACCCGCCATTGCGACACCCGGCATATCTTCGTTTTCCTCCCTCGGATCGCCTTCACCGACACCGTTCGACGCGCAGCATTCTAAGCCCGGCGCAAGCTCGCCAGAACCAATCTCTTGCCATCGTCCGGCAGGCTGCTAGGCTCGCGGACATGGAGACAGAGTCCAACGAGAATCCATGTACTACGAACCCGGCAACACTCCGCACGGCCTGCCGCACGATCCGTTCAAGTCCTGCGTGATCCCGCGCCCGATCGGCTGGATCTCGACCGTCGACGCCGACGGCCGGCACAACCTGGCGCCGTTCAGTCAGTTCCAGAACGTGACCTTCGATCCGCCGATCGTGATGTTCTCGGCGAACCAGGACACGACCGGCCGACGCAAGGATTCGGTGCGCAACGCCGAGCAGACCGGCGAGTTCGTCTGGAACATGGCGACCTGGGCGCTGCGCGAAGCAGTCAATATCTCGGCCGAAGAACTGCCGCACGGCGTCGACGAGTTCGAGCGCGCCGGGCTGCGCAAGCTGCCGTCGCGCAAGGTCAGGCCGGCGCGCGTTGCAGGTTCGCCGATCCAGTTCGAGTGCCTGTACCTGAACACGCTGCGCTTTCCGGGCACGCCGCCGATGGGCAGCGCCGACGTCGTGTTCGGTCGCGTCGTCGCGATCCACATCGACGACGAAGTCATCGACGCGAAAGGAATGATCGACGTGCTGAAGATCCAGCCGATCGCGCGCATGGGCTACTTCGACTACACCTGCGTCGACAACAAGTTCCAGATGGTGATCCCGGGCAACAGCCGCGCGCTGCTGGCCGGGCTCGAAGGCTCGCCGGACAAGGCCAGGGCAGCCGGCGAATGACGCCGCAGCTACCCGCAGCGCAAACCCGAAGGAGGTCGGCGTGAAAGCAGTCTTTCTGACCGGACACGGCGGCAACGAAGTGGTCAGCGTCGGCGAACGGCCGGATCCGCAACGTAGCCCCGGCGAGGTGCTCGTACGCATCAAGGCCGCCACGCTGAATCGTGTCGACCTGTACATGCGCGACAGCGGCGCCGGCATCACGCACACGCTGCCGCACATCATGGGTGTCGACGGCGCCGGTGTCGTCGAGGAAGTCGACGACACCGAGCGGATCGTGGCGCCGGGCATGCCGGTGCTGCTCTATCCGGGCATCACTTGCGGGCGCTGCGAGTTCTGCCAACGCGGCGAGCCGGTGCTGTGCAGCTCGATGAAGCTGCTCGGCGAGCACCGCGACGGCACGCTGGCCGAGTATGTGAGCGTACCGGCCGCCAATGTCTTCCCGATCCCCGAGGGCCTGGACTTCGCCGAAGCGTCCGCGCTCGGCGTGAACCACCTGACCGCATGGCGCATGCTGTTCACGAAGGCTCGACTGCGGCCCTGGGAAACCGTGCTCGTCTTCGGTGTCGGCGGCGGTGTGTCGCTGGCGGCCACGCAACTGGCCAAGTCGATCGGAGCGCGTGTGATCGTGACCTCGCGCGACGCCGCCAAGCTGCGCCGGGCGCTCGAACTCGGCGCCGACGAAGCGATCGACAGCAGCACCGACGACGTCGCACGCCGGGCGCTCGAACTTACCGGCGGACGCGGCGTCGACGTCGTCTTCGAGAACGTCGGCGAGGCGGTCTGGGCCAGCGCGCTGAAATCGCTGGTTCGCGGCGGACGCATCGTGACCTGCGGCGCAACCAGCGGCGACCAGCCCGGCGCCGATCTGCGCCGCGTGTTCATTCGTCAGTTGCAGATCTTCGGCTCGACGCTGGGCGACCCATCGGAGCTGCGCGAACTGCTGAACTGGTGCGCCGGCGGCCGGATCCGGCCGGTCATCGACTCGCATTTCACGATGGACCGGATCCACGACGCGTTCGACCGGCTCGAGGCCGGCGCGCAGTTCGGCAAGCTCGCGATCGAGGTGGCGGAAGCTTGAGCAGCGGGATCAGGTCGGGCCGGCCCGCTCGCTGTCGTCGTCTGCGCGCTGCGGCAGCACGCTCCACTCCGGATCCTCGAACTCGCCGATGACCGTGATCTCGCAGTTGGCGGCGTGCCGGTCGAGGATCTCGCGAACCGTCTCGCTGCGGCGATCGTCCTTCGCGTCGCGATGCGCCTTCGACTCCCAGTGCGCGATCGCGATCAGCGTATCGGGCTCGCCGATCTTGCGGTGCAGATACGTGCCGCGAGCACCGGGAGCGCGCTGGATGATCTCGCTTGCGCGAACCCAGGCATCGGCGTATCGCTCGACCGTGTAGCCGGGCTTCATGCGAACTTCGAAGATGAACTTCATCGGGCACCTCGACTGGGCTGTGGCGACAACGGAGGCCTCTGCACGCTGCCTGCCCGCCAACGCGCGAGATCACGGTCCCGCCGCGACTTTCCTGCGGTGCACGATCGCAGCGATCGCGGCAGTGCTTGCCGCCGCGCCCGCGGCGGGCGCCGATACCGTCTACCGATGCGCGGACAACGTCTACCAGTCGGAGCCTTGCCCCGGCGGCCAGGCGCTGGACATCGACCCGCAGCGCAATGTCGTCGCGCCGGAGCGGCGGCGACCCGCGCCGGTGCCTGCGGCCGAAGCGCGCGAACGCCCGGAGGTGATCGTCATGGAACGCGAGGCGCCGCCTGCGCCCCCGGTCGTCGTCAGGGAGCCGCTTTACGTCTGGCCGCATCGGGCGCCACCCAGAGTGCACGCACCGGTGCCCTATCCTCACCAGCGCCACCCGCAAGCTCATCGTCAACCGCAAGTCGAGCGACCTGGCTCCCGCGCTCCGCGGGATGTCGGACGCCCGGCTTACGGGTTCAAGCCCTGAGCGGCTACCAGCGGATCGGCTGCGGCCGCGTGAGCTCCTCGGGCTTCAGTACCGCCTCGAGCTGCTGGCGCGACATCAGCCCCATCTCGAGCACGATGTCGTAGACGCTGCGGCCGCTGGCGTGCGCCTCCGAAGCGACGCGCGTGGCGTTCTTGTAGCCGATGTACGGGTTCAGCCCGGTCACGATGCCGATCGAGTCGTGCACCATCGCGCGCAGACGATCGGAATTCGCGGTGATCCCGTCGACGCAGCGCTCGGCGAGCGTCAGGCAGCCGTTGCGCAGATGCTGGATGCTCTTGAACAGGCTGTGCGCGATGATCGGCTCGAAGGCGTTGAGCTGGAGCTGACCCGCCTCTGCGGCGAACGTCACCGTGACGTCGTTGCCGATGACCTCGTAGGCGATCTGGTTCACGACCTCCGGAATCACCGGATTGACCTTGCCGGGCATGATCGACGAGCCGGCCTGCACCGCCGGCAGGTTGATCTCGTTGAAGCCGGCACGCGGGCCCGAAGACAACAGCCGCAGGTCGCTGCAAGACTTCGACAGCTTGACCGCGACGCGCTTGAGCACGCCCGAGATCTGCACGAAGCCGCCGCAGTCCTGCGTTGCCTCGACGAGGTTCGGCGAGGTCACGAGCGCGATGCCGGTGATCTCGGACAGCTGCTCGCAGACGATGCGCGCGTAGTTCGGATGCGCGGTGATTCCGGTGCCGATCGCCGTCGCGCCCATGTTGATCTCGCAGACGAGGTTGGCGGCCTCGCGCAGACGCTTCTCGTCTTCCTCCAGCATCGTCGCGTAGGTCGAAAACTCCTGGCCCAGCGTCATCGGCACGGCGTCCTGCAACTGCGTGCGCCCCATCTTCAGCACGTCGGCGAACTCGACCGCCTTGCGCTCGAAAGCGTGACGCAACACCTGCAGCGCTTCGATCAGCCCATGCACGCCCCGGTAGGTGGCGATCTTCAGCGCAGTCGGATAGACATCGTTCGTGCTCTGGCTGACATTGACGTGATCGTTCGGGCTCAGCTGCTCGTAGTCGCCCTTGGCGTGGCCGAGAATCTCGAGTGCGCGGTTGGCAATCACCTCGTTGGCGTTCATGTTCGTCGAGGTGCCGGCGCCGCCCTGGATCACGTCGACGATGAACTGGTCGTGCAACCGCCCCTCGCGCAGCTCGGCACAGGCACGCGCGATCGCGTCGGCCCTGCCACTATCGAGCAGCCCGAGCGACTCGTTGGCACGCGCCGCCGCCTCCTTGATGCTCGCAAGCGCATGGATCAGCTCGGGATAGATCGAGATCGGCGTCCCGCTGATCGGGAAGTTCTCGACGGCACGCAGCGTGTGCACGCCGTAGTAGGCGTCGGCAGGAACCGCACGCGCGCCGAGCAGGTCGTGCTCGATACGGGTCGCGCCGGAGTCGACGTCGGGGTCGGTAGTCACATGGATCTCCAGTTCACAGGCCGACGGGGGCCAAACCCTACAGTTTGTACCAGATTTCGTCGGGTCGACTTGCTACAGGCGCGAACGAGCCTTCGGCGCCGGCTGGCCGGCACTGCGAAAGGATGTCCGGGTGCTGGAACGGAGTGCGGGACGATCGACCGCATTAGTGCCTGGTGCCGACGGCCATTGGACCGACGGGGCTGCTGATCAGTACGCGCGGCGTCGCAGGACGCGAAATCGGCGATATCGCCGTGGTATCGCTCAGCCGGACGTTCCGGAGTTCAACAGAGGTGCATCGCGCAGAGCTTGACGCCCGTGGCGGCAAACAAGGCATCTACGTTCATCATACCGACCAGCGTCGTTTCACGTGGACCCCATGCGCTCGAGCCCTTCCGATTCCGCCCGACCCAACACCTTCGTCATGGTAGCCTCCGCGACGCTGACGGCAATGGTCGTGATCGTGTTCGCGCGTCTGGCCTACGGCCTGATCCTGCCGTCGATGCGTGCCGAACTCGGGCTCAGCTACCACGCGGCCGGCAACCTGGGCACGATCACGGCGCTGGGCTATTTGCTGTTCATCCTGCCGGGCGGCGTCGCGGCCACGCGCTGGGGCGCACGCAATACGGTCGTCGGCGGGCTCCTTCTCGTGACGCTGGGCTTCGTCGGGCTGGCCCTCGCCGACGCTCACCTGCTGATCGCGGGACTGATGTTCGCGCTCGGCGTCGGCACCGCCTACTGCTTCGCGCCGATGTTGTCGCTGCTGGTCACCTGGTACCCCGAGCGCCGGGGGCTGATGATCGGCGGCATGACCTCGGGCATCGGCGCAGGGCTGTTCCTGATCGGCCTGGTGGTGCCAAGGCTGATCGAAATGTTCGGCGCCGTCGGCTGGCGCGTGAGCTGGGGTCTTTTCGGCGCGATCGCCGCCGCGGTGACCGTACTGGTGGCGCTGGGCGCGAGCGATCCGCCCGGGGCCGCGCACACCCGACAGCAGACGCTGCCGGCTGCCGAGCGCCGGCGCATCTACGGCAATCCACGCCTGCTCACGATCGCGATCGTGTACGGCATCATCGGCATGAGCTACATCGTGCAAGCGATCTTCATGATCAGCTTCGCCGAATCATCCGGCGTCGCCAGCACCACGGCCGGCTCGCTGCTGTCGATGTCCGGCCTGCTGTCGGTGATCTGCGCCCCGCTGTGGGGCTCGCTGTCCGACCGATGGGGACGCGGCAATACACTGCTGCTGACGATGTCGCTGGTCACCGCCGCGATGTCGCTGCCGCTGTTCTCGCAGACGCTGCCTGCGTTCTCCGTACATTTCCTGGTCTTCGGCTGCACCGTCAACGGCGCCTTCACGATGGTCCAGGCCGCCAGTACCGAGCAGGTCGAGTCGCGCTACATCCCCATCGCCTTCAGCTACGCCACGCTGTTCTTCGCCGGCGGCCAGTTCGTCGGGCCGGCGATCGCCGGCTGGTTCATCGAGATCGGCGGATTCAAGGCAGCGCTCGGCTTCTCGTGCGTCTGCCTGCTGCTGGGGACCTATCTGAGCCAGAGGGTCCGGACGTTTCCGAGGGAGCTGGCCGTATCGTGAACGATCGCAGCGCCTTGGCTCGCATCACAAGCCGAGGTACGCCTTGCGAATCATCGGATGCCCCTGGAGTTCGGCGGAGGGGCCGTCGAGCACCTGGCGGCCGTTTTCGAGAACGTAGGCACGGTGACTGACCTGCAGCACCTGCTTGATGTTTTGCTCGACCAGCAGGACCGGCAAGCCGGTGTCGGCAACGCTGCGAATCGCACGCATCACGTCTTTCACGTAGCGCGGCGACAGCCCGAGGCTGGGCTCGTCCATGATCAGCATCACCGGGCTCAGCATCAGCGCGCGTCCGATCGCCAGCATCTGCTGCTGGCCGCCGGAAAGCGCGCCAGCCATCCGATCGCCGATCTGCTCGAGATCCGGGAAGAGCTCGTGGACGCTGGCGAGCACCTCGCTGCGACCGGCGCGCAGCCTCGGCAGGAAGGCGCCGAGGAGCAGGTTCTCGCGAACCGAGAGATCCGGAAAGAGCTGACGCCCCATCGGGACATGAGCCAGTCCCTTCTGCGCCATCCGGTGCGGGGCGAGCGCAGCCACAGGCTCGCCGTTGAACACGATCCGGCCGGCCGTCGGCCGGATCATGCCCGAGATCGCGCGAAGGATCGTCGATTTGCCGCTGCCGTTGCCCCCGACCAGCCCGACGAGTTCGCCGCGACGCACCGTCAGGCTCACGCCGAAGACCACTTGCAGCTTGCCGTAGCCGAGGTCGACGTTCTCGACACTCAGCACGACCTCGCGATCCTCGGGCGCAGCCATCAGTCGGTGCCCAGATACGCCTCGACGACGCGCTCGTCGGCGATGACGTCCCGGGGCGCGCCCTCGGCGATCAGCGCGCCGTTGGCCAGCACCAGCGTGTGGTCGGAGAGCTGGATGATCGCCTCCATGATGTGCTCGACCATCAGGATCGCCATGCCCTCGGCGGTCAGACCGCGCACGAATCCGATCATTTCGGCAAGCGCCGGCGGGTTGAGCCCCGCCATGATCTCGTCGAGGAAGAGGACTCGCGGCCTGGTGGCCAGCGCCTTGGCAAGCTCCAGGCGCCGCAGCCGCGCCAGATTCAGGTC
This sequence comes from uncultured Lautropia sp., assembly GCA_937858875.1. GTDB lineage: Bacteria > Pseudomonadota > Gammaproteobacteria > Burkholderiales > Burkholderiaceae_E > Zeimonas. Next base: position 13,447 of record CALLYQ010000552.1, read on the forward strand.
GGCGGCGGGTTGCTGCGCACGATCGTCCAGCCCGACCTGTACCAGGGCCTGCATCGCTGCGGCTTCGGCGGCCGAACGCTTCGGGTTGTGCAGGAAGGCGGCCACCAGGACGTTCTCCAGAACGGTGAGCTCCTCGAACGGCCGCTCGGTCTGGAACGTCCGGCCCATGCCCATGCGGGTACGGACGTAGGGCGGCATCGTCGTGACATCCTTTCCATCGAAGATCACGCGGCCCTGGACAGGCCGTGTGAAACCGGTCACGGCATTGAACAAGGTCGTCTTGCCTGCGCCGTTCGGTCCGATCAGACCAAGCACGCGACCCTTCGGCAGCTCGAGCGAGACCTTGTCGACGGCGACGACACCGCCGAAGCGCACCGTGATGTTCTCAGCCCTGAGCGCGACGGGCATACACCCTCCTCACCTGCTTGCGAATCAGCTCGGCGATGATGCCGCGCGGAAAGAACAGCACGACCGCCAGGATCAGCAGCCCGTACACCAGCATGTTGGCCTGCGCAAAGACCGTTCGGAACATCTCGCCGGCCCCGATCAGCACGACCGCACCGAGCGCCGGACCCCAGACCGTTCCCCGCCCGCCGATGATCGCTGTCAGGGCGATCTGTATCGACAGCAGCAGGTTGAACATGACGTGCGGCTCCATGAATGACAAGTACATGCCATAAATCCCGCCGCCGAGGGCAGTCAGCGCACCAGAGAGCATGAAGGCCCGGAGTTTCACGCGGGCGGGATCGATGCCCGCGGCCATCGCCGATTGCTCATCCTCGCGTACCGCTCGAAGCTGATAGCCGAAGCGCACCCTCGAGATGATGATCACGGCCAGCAGCACCGAGGCGGCGAACACGAGTGCGAGGTAGAACTGCAGTTGCCTGTCGAAGAGATCCAGGCTGAAGGGCTCCGGCAGCGTCGAGATGAAGACCCCGGTGGCACCGCCGCTCAGCCAGGTTTCGTTGATCGCCACCAGCCTGAGCATCTCGGCGATCGCGATCGTCGACAACGCGAAGTACGGGCCTTGCAGCCGGAACGTTAGGCCACCCCAGAGCATTGCGAGAATCGCCGAGAAGCCCATCGCGGCAAGCAGCGACCACCAGGGCGCCACGTCGAAGCGTTCGATCCCGATGGCGACGAAGTAGGCCCCGAGACCGACGAACGCGGCATGGCCGAGGCTCACCTGACCCGCCCAGCCGCCGATCAGGTCCCAGGACGTCGCCCACCCGATGAACAGCAGGATCGTGATGGGGATCGCGAGGTAGTCAGGGAACATCTGCGGATAAACGGCGCCGAGAGCCGTCAGCCCGAGCAGGATCGCCAGGTTGCGGCTCATACGCGCTTGACGGTCCGGCCGAACAGGCCCTCGGGCCGGAACAACAGCACGAGCAGGAACACGAACAGGCCGTAGGCGTCCCGATACTCGGACGACAGGTACGAGGCCCCCATGATCTCGACCATTCCCAGCGTCAGGCCGCCGGCGATGGCAGCGCCCACGCTGCCCAGCCCGCCGAGCACGGTCACGACGAAGGCCTTCAGCGTGAACAGCGGGCCGGTCACGATCGGTGAAGCGAACAACAGCGGAATCAGTGACACGCCCGCGGTCACCGCGAGCAGGACGCCGAGCCCGAACACGATCGCCTGGATGCGCCGGGTATCGACGCCGACGATCTCCGCACCGAGCCGGTTCTGGGCCGTCGCCCGGATCGCACGGCCCACCTCGGTGTACCGGAGCAACAGGTGCAGCCCGAGCGTCACCACAAGCGTCGCCAGTCCGGCGAGCAGCAACACGACCGAGATCCGGACCGAGCCCAGGCCGAGGGTGTCCGAGGCGTAGCCGACATGAACCGACTTCGGCTCGCCACCGAATGTGAGCAGCAACAGATTGGCGATGATGAGCGACAGGCCGAGCGTCGCGAGCATGCCGGTTTCGGGAGGTGCATCGACCACCCTGGCGAGCACGAATCGCTGGATCGCCATGCCGAGCAGGAAGCCCCCGGGCATCGCGATGACGAGCGTCAGATAGGGATCCCAGCCAAGAAGGCCGCTCAGCAGGATGGCGCTGTACATGCCAAGGACGACGAAATCGCCATGGGCGAAGTTGATCGTGCCCATGACGCCGAAGATCAGCGTCAGGCCGATACCGACCAGGGCGTAGACGGCGCCTATCAACAACCCGTTCGACAGGTTCTGCAGCAGAACGACCCAATCGATCATCGGTACACTCGCAGCGCCGATCAGGGCGTCGTCCCGTCACAGCCTTCACAAGCCATCGGCGCGCCCGGGGCGGTGAGCGCCGCCGGGCGGGCTACCCGCACCGCAAGCCGTGTATTACGCGCCTATCGCTTGTCCCAGGGAGGCGTCGGATAGCGCGGCGGCTGGGCCGAGATTTCCTCCGGAAAGACCGTCACGTGCTTGCCGTCCTGGATCTGGATGATCAGGCTGCGGATCGGGTTTTGCCCCTGGAAACCGTTCTTCTCCTCGAAGACCACGGTCGTCACCGGCGTCTCGAGTTTCGTCGCCGCGAGGGCCTCGCGCACATCTTCCGGGCTGGTCGACCTGGCGCGCGTCAACGCATCGGCGGCCACACGCAGCGCGAGGTAGCCCTCGGCCTCATAGAAGGACACCTCTCCGCCGGCCCGGGCACGCAGGCGCTCCTCGAGCTCCTGCGCCCCGGCGTACTGGACGTCCTTGCTCCAGCTCACCGCTGAGACGACGTATTCGGACAGATTTCCGACCTGCTCGATGTAGCTCGGCAGCGAAGACGAGGTATCGAGCGCGATCACCTTGGCATCGAGCCCGACCTCGCGCAGCTGCCGGGTGATCGCCACGCCGTCGTCCGCATAGGAAGTAATGTACAGGATGTCCGGGTTCGCCGTGCGGAACCGGTTGAGGATCGGCCGGAAATCGGTGGTGCCCTGGTCGTAGGCCTGGCTGCCGGCGAGCTCGTAGCCGCGCTTCTCGATCTGGCGCTTGCCCTCTTCGGCGAGCGAGGTCGGCCAGGCCCCGTTGCCATGGAGCACCGCAATCTTCCGCAGG
>CALLYQ010000553.1 GCA_937858875.1 uncultured Lautropia sp.
GAAAGCTGCACCACGCGATGATGGGCACGGCCTCGGTGGCCATCGCTGCGGCTGCGGCCGTGCCGGGCACGCTGGTCAACCAGGCGGCCGGGGGTGGCGAGCGTCAGGCGGTGCGGTTCGGGCACCCGTCGGGAGTGCTGCGCGTGGGGGCCGAGGCCGAGGTCGTCGATGGGCGCTGGCAGGTCACGAAGGCGGTCATGAGCCGCAGCGCGCGCATCCTGATGGAAGGCTGGGTGCGGGTGCCGGGTGACAGCTTCTGAATCATCGTCGCGCGGCGCGATCGAAAAGGCTCGCCGAACAGACCTTCGGCGATTCCGAAACGCGGTTGCATGGCTGCGCGCCGACAACACCAGTTTGGGAAACGTCGCTCCACTGACGCTGCTTGATACCGAGATCGGCTGCCGGGAGGTCGCGCGGCTCCTCAATGCCATCGCCTATGGCGGCACTGCCTGGAAGACTAGCGGACCATGATCTTCCAGATGCGGGCCTGGCGAATCGGACGCGAACGATTCGCACTCGACCGGAGTGTGCGAAAGCCTGACCAGCGGCTCGCAGCGCGGCGAGATTTCGGCAGCAAGGAACCGGAAGCGACTGTTGGATCAATGGATATGCGCGCCGCCATTCACGTCGAGCGTCGCGCCCGTCATGAAGCTTGACAGTTCGCTGGCGAGGAACAGGCAGACGCCCGCGATGTCGATCGGCTGGCCGATGCGTCGCAGCGGGAAGCTCTTCGCCAACTCGAACTTGGCAGACTCCGGATTGGCGCCGCGCGAGAAGTCGGTGTCGATCAAGCCCGGCGTGATCGAGTTGACGCGGATGTTGTCGGGCCCGAGTTCCTTGGCCATGGCCTTTGCAAGGCCGAGAACGCCTGCCTTGGCGGCGCAATAGTGCGTGCCGCCGAACACGCCGCCACCCTGCTGCGCCGACATCGACGACACGCAGACGATGGACCCGCCGCCGTGTTCCTTCATGCTCGGGATCACGGCCTGCGACATGTACAGCGCGCCGCGCAGCACGACGTTCGTGACGAGTTCGAAGTCCTCCGGGCTGACCTCCATGACCCTGCGCCGCTGCGTGAGCCCTGCGTTGTTGATGAGCACGTCGATACGTCCGAAGCGACGAATGACCTCGGTTACGGCGGCCTGGCAGGCGGCGGGATCGGTCACGTCGCAGCGAACGGCAAGATGATCGCTGCCCAGAGTTTTCCCGGCCGTGCGCAGGTCCTCTTCGTCGAGATCGAGCACTGCGACCCTTGCGCCATGGGCGACGAGCAGCTTCGCGGTTGCCAGGCCGATCCCCCGTTCGCGGGCTGCTCCCGTGAGCATCGCGACCTTGCCGTTCATCAATGCTGTCAACTTTCTCTCCTTTGGATGCGACGTCTCAGCTCGTTGCGCGTGATCCGGGCTGAACCTGGCCATTGGCGACTCCCCGGCGCACCGGTGCGCATGACTCTCGCAAAATGAGCTGTGTCGTCACGACGATGCGTTCAGGCTCCGGAGCCTCGGCCGGCGCAATCCGCTTGAGGATCAGCTCGGCGATCGCCTCGCCGACCGCCTGAAAGTCCCAGGTCAATGCGGTGATCGAGGGCGAGAAAAGCCGTGACAGATCGGTGTCGCCAACGCTGATCACACTGGCGTCCTCCGGAACGCTGCGGCCCGAGTGGCGCAAGCCCTGCAGAACGCCGGCCAGGATTCGCGTTCCGAGGCAGATGAACGCAGTCGGCGGTTCGGCCAGAGACAGCAGCGCGAGCGCTTCGCTGAACGCGAACTCCATCGACGATCGTTCGGCTCGGATCAAGGCCGGGTCCGGCTTCAGACCACGCTCGGCGTGAGCCGACTTGAAGCCTTCGATCCGCTCGCGCCCCGGACGCAGCGCGGGTGTCGAAGTCAAGAGCGCAATCCGCGTATGACCCAGGTTCAGCAGATAGCGGGTCGCCTGCACCGCGCCATTGAAGTGGTCGACATGCAGGCCGCTGTCCCGCGCTCCGAAATCGCGGTCCATCGCAGCGACCGGAAAATAGTCGCCGCGGACGCGCTCGACAAGGTCCGGGTCTTCGCTTTCGCAGGGACCGAGCACCAAGCCGTCGATGCGACGACGACGAAACAGATCGAGCAACTGCTTCTCGCGGCGCTTGTCGTTATGGGTGTTCGCGAGCAGTAGTGCGTAACCGGCTCTTTGCAGGCGAGCCTCGGTCGCAGTGATCGTGCTGGCATAAAGCGGGTTCGAAAAATCCGAAACCATGACGCCGATCACGCCGGTTGCGCGCCGGCGCATGCTTTGCGCGATCGCATCGGGCTCGAAGCCCAGGCGCGCAGCAGCCGCCGTCACCTTGGTGATCGCGGCCTCACTGACCAGACCGCTGCGGTTGAGTGCTCGCGATGCGGTTCCGACGGAGACGCCGGCGGCCTTCGCGACATCGCGAATCGTCGGTCGGCGCGGTTTCATCGCGCCGTCTCGGCGCGCGGCGCTCCGTCCGTAGGGACTTCGGCTTGAGCAAGTCCTCCGGGAAAGCGCTCCGAGCCTTCCTCGAGCGGCACTGCGGCACTGTTCAGGAAGAAAGCGGCCATATGGTAGAAACTCGACGCGAAGATCAGTTCAATGACCTGCTCGCGCGGCCATGCGGCATTCAACTGTTCCCACGTTTCGTCGCTGAGCGTCGAGTGATGATGCAGTTCGTCGACCATGCGTACGACCAGTCGCTCGTTCGGCGTCCAGATCGATTCGTCCAGATCCATCCACGTGCTGCTCATCGTGAGATCCCGAATGGCGGCGGCGCCGAGCCCGCATTTGGCGGCATAGATGCTTACGTGCATCCCCCATTCGTATTCCGATCTCGTCAGCGCTCCCGTGCGAATGATCGCGATTTCCCGGTCCCGTTCGGAGACTTCGCACTTGAACAGCACCACGTGCGCCATCGCCTGAAAAGCTCCGGCGAGGCGCGGATGGTGAGCGAGCGCCAGCCGCAGGTTCTGTGGCGACAATCCCTTGAACGCCGTGTTCTCGATGTTTCGCGCGACTTCGGGATCGTAGGGCGGCTCGCGAAGGGGCAGCCGCTTTGACACGGCCAGGGCGTCGGTCGATGCCTGCGCAGTACTCGGGGAGATCGTTGTCATTTTCGATGCCTAGCAGTCTCGGGGACTAGTACGTGGACGGCTTCTGATACGTATGGGGTTTCCGACTCGTCGCTTTCCTCAGCAGCTCAAAGCGCCATCCACGGGCAGGAGCGCACCGCTGATGTAGCTGGCCTCGTCCGAGGCGAGAAACACCGCAGCGTTCGCAATTTCCTGGCTGCTGCCTTGGCGGCCCATCGGGCAGCGGGCATTGCGCTCTGCGAGGATCTCCGCGAGCTCTCCGGGTGTTTTGTCCCGGTACAGCGTCCGGATGTGCGGAGTGTCGATCATTCCCGGCACGATCACGTTGCACCGGATGTTCTTCGGCGCGTATTGACGGGCCATCACGCGCGACATGTGGTTGAGACCGGCCTTGGAAGAGTTGTAGGCGATGTACTCGACCGGCCCCCAACGCAAGCTGGCGGTCGACGACACGTTCAGAATGACGCCGCCGCCCTGCTTTTCCATCAGCGGAACGACCTCCTTGCAAGCCAGGAACACGCCCTTGAGGTTGACGTCATGCACGCGGTCCCATTCCGCTTCGGGAGTATCGACGACGCCGCCCCGATACTCGATCCCGACATTGTTGTAGAGAATGTCGATCCGCCCGTATCTGTTCAGCGTTTCCTGCACTACGGCGCGCACGTCATCATGATTGCTCACGTCGGCGCGAACTGCGATTGCGCTTCCGCCATCGGCCTCGATTCTCGCAACGGTGTCCTGCGCTGACTCGAGCCGCATGTCGACGATGGCGAGCCTTGCGCCTTCGCGCGCGAAGGCGTATGCGACGGCCTGGCCATTGCTCGCACCCGCACCTTCTGCCGAAGTGCCTCCGCCCATCAGCAGGCACACCTTTCCCTTCAGCCTTCCCGTCACTTTGGCTCTCTCGATGGTTGTTGTTGCTTCGAGTCGGCACCAGGCCGCCGTCGGATCGGATCCCGGCCATCCCAGTTCCCGGCGGCCTTTCGGATCTCCGTGAAGTACTCGGCCTTGCCGCCGGTGGACTCGGAGATCTCGATCATCGCGCTCGGCAGATCCGGATGGATGAAGTACGCGAAGCGCCCTCGATTCAAGCCCATGCGGCCGGCGTGGCCTTCGACATATCCGTATTCGATCAACTGCCTGCAGAACTCGTCGAATCGTTCCGCCGTCCAGTAGGCGACGTGCTGCGCGCCTTCGCCGTTGCTTGCCAGTGAATCCAGGTACAGCGACGGCGCAGCATCACGCTGCTGGATCAACTCGATCTGCAGGTCGCCCGAGTTCGCCAGCGCGATCGACAGCTTCGGCAGCCGCGACGGCTTGCCGTAATAGCGAAACTCGGTGGAGTCGACCTCCTCCTTGTAGAACCACGGTCCGACACCGAGCCTCACCCAGTGTCCCATCGCCTTCTCGATGTCCTTGACCACGTACCCGACCTGTCGGACGGCGCCGAAGAAAAGACTCATCGAAGCGCTCCTTTCGAGGTCATCGATCACTCCCATATCAGTTCAGCCGAGCGGCCCGCGCCGAAGCTTTGGATGTGCCCCGCGCCGGCCGTTGGCAAGGTACTCGGATCTCCCCGTCAGTCGATGCGGATGTCACCCTGGGTGCCGATCTTGCGCCAGGCAGCGATGCCGGCGACCAGGGCCTCGCGCATGTCTTCTGTACCCAGGAAATCCGCGTCGATGCCCAGTTCGAGAAGTCGCGTCTGTACAGCGGGGTCCGAAACGACCTTCTGCAGCGCTTCGGACAGCTTCTCCAGCCTGTCCTTCGGCGTGCCTTTCGGCGCATAGATCGCCCACATCGGCGGCGTTCCGCGCTCATCGCCGAAGTCGATCCCGGCATCTTCGTAGCTGCCGACCTGCGGCAGACTCGGAGAGCGGCTGGTGCAGGAACCGAGCGCCTTGACACGGCCGCTCTTGACGAACGGCGAACCCGATGCCATGTCAACGAAGCCGAGCTTGACGTGCCCGCCGAGCATGTCCGTCTGGATCTGCGCGACCGATTTGTACGGCACATGCTGCATTTGCAGGTTCATCTTCTGCCTCAGAAGCTCGCCGCAGAAGTGACCGGTGGACGCAGTGCCCCAGCTTGCGTACTGCACGTTCGGGTTGGCGCGTGCGTAGTCAACGAACTCTTTCAGATTCGAAGCTGGAAAGTCGTTCACGGCCACCATCAGGATCGACGCCGTGCCGATCCGGCCGATCGGATCGAAGTCGGTCACCGGGTCGTAGGCAAGCTTGGGATTCACCGCTCTCAACAGGACGTGAGACGTGAAGCCTCCCAGGAGGATCGTGTATCCGTCGGGTGCGGCGCGCGCGGCCAGTTCGGTGGCAATGCCCCCGCTTGCCCCAGGCCGGTTCTCGACGACGAAGGCAGCGTTGTTCAGGTGCGGTGCCATCTTCTCGGCCATCAATCGCGTCAGCACATCGCCACCGCTGCCGGCCGACGAGATGGAGATGAAACGAATCGGCCGCTCCGGATAATTGTCCTGCGCCGTGGCGCTGAGACACGTGAGCGCGGCTGCGATGCTTGCCAGGAACTTCAGCGATTTCATGGAGTCTCCTCGAGCTGTCTATTGCCTATGGTTGAAAAACCACGCGCCTGGTCCGAGAGCACGGACGAGCCGCTGTGGGAGTGCTTGCGGACTTCTGCGTGGCCTCGTATGACGGATGTCGAGTCGGCGACGTTCTTTGCTGTTGGTATGGAAACGATTCCATATTATTCCCGGTGACGCCACTCGTCAACCCAGCCGGGGCTGCTAGACGGCATCTCGTAAACACGGCACCCCGTAGTCTCACGTTGAACTTGATATTCTTTTCTGTTCCGTTATGGTATGGAACCGATTCCATACCATCGAAGTCAATGAACAAACCGATGAACTCAGTGCACGTCGGCCTGGTCGGGTTGGGGCTGATGGGTCGCGGGATCGGGCTTTCGCTGCTTCGCGCCGGCCATCCGCTGCACATCCTGCCGCACAAGCGGCGTGAAACGGCTGAAGAACTGATCGCCGCGGGCGCGCAGGAGGCCGCCACGCCGGCCGAACTCGGCCGCCGCTCCGATGTCGTCGTCAGCTGCCTCCCCTCGGGCGAAGCAGTCGAACACGTTCTGCTCGGACCCTCAGGTATCGCCCGCTCGGACCTCGCCGCGAGGCCGAGAAGCGAAAGCTTGCTCGTCATCGAATGTTCGACGTTGACCCCCGAGATGGGCCTTGCCCTCGAATCGGCGGTCTCCGAAGCCGGCCTTGCTTTCGTCGACGCGCCGCTCACGCGCGGCCCGCGCGAGGCGGTCGAGGGCAAGCTGAACGCCTTCGTTGGCGGAGAGCCGCATGCCGTCGAACGTGCGACGCCGGTGCTGCGCGCCTTCTGCGAGCGCGTGTTCTCCTTCGGCACTGCAGGCAGCGGCTACGCCGCCAAACTGGTCAACAACTTCCTGGCCTTCAGTGCCCTCGTCTCGGTGGCCGAGGCGATCGCAACCGCAGACAGCGCAGGACTGGACCAGGCGACGCTGATGGAGGCGATCTCGGTCAGCGGCGGCCAAAGCCGGGTGCTCGACGGGCTTGCGCCCGTAATCGCGGGGAGCGGGTCTTCGCGCTCCATCGTCACGCTCGCGACAGCAAACAAGGACGTTGCCTACTACCTCGACCTGGCCCGCTCGCTCGGGACCGATGGCCCGGTCGCGCATGGCGTGGTCGAACGACTTTCGACGGCCATCGACGCGGGCCTTGGAGATCGACTGACGCCGGATTACCTCGGATTCATTCGCGATAGGAAAGCGTCGCGTTCATGACCGGCACCGAGCGCGACAGCATGCACTCGGACGACGACGTCTTCGGGGCTGCAACTCGGTCGAGCACTTCGGCGAAGGCGAGGCCATGATGGTTACGGATGGCGGCTTCCATGGCCGGCAGGAGATCGGCTCTCGGATCGACGTGATCGATGAAGCTGGGGTCGGATCGATCGCCGAAATCGTCCGTGACACCTGCCGCATCCGCATCGCGATGCGGGAGGCGCGGGTGGGCATTCCGGGCGGCTTCACCTGATCCTCCGAGCGGCCCCGGCTGTCCCACATCGGAACCAGAGGTAACACACTTCTCGTATCTATAGTAGCTATAATAGCTAAATCGACCGGAATGTGAGGACAAAACCAAATGAAAGTCATCTCGGCACGTGACGCCAAGAATCGTTTCGGCGAATTCCTGGATGCCGTCAGGCGGGAACCCGTCGTCGTCACAAAGAATGACCGCCCGGTCGGGATCATGATTTCCATCGAAGATGCCGCGGACACGCTGCTTCCGGAGTTCCTCCTCGACAAGGATCCGGGTTACGACGAATGGCTGTTCGGAAAGGTCTCGGCCACGCTCGCGCGGGTCGATGCGGGGAAAAGCACCGTGCATAGCCACGACGAAGCAATGACGCGGTTGCGAGAGCGGATGGAGAAAAAGCGGGCCGACAAGACGGCCTGAGAATGGAAGTCTTCTGGACCGACGAGGCGCTCGACGATCTCGAGAAAATCCTCGCGTACTACTCTCAGGAGGCCGGCCCGAAGACCGCAGAAGCCGTGGAGAAGCGGATAGTTGCCGAGATCGAGGCACTCCGGACGTTCCCCAAGCGGATCCGAGCGAGTTCGCGCATAGCGGGGACTCGGAAACTCGTCGTGAGGCGGCTTCCCTACATCGCTTTCGTGAAGCTCGTCGCGGAAGGCATCGTCGTACTCGACATCGTCCACGCGGCTCGTAGATTCCCCGAATAGCCACGGGCGATGGCTTGGCTACGGATTCGACGGCGAGTCGTTTACGCAGGGCTGGCTTTCTCGCCTCACACCCCCTCTGTACATCGACAAGAGATCAAACGTCGATATTCCGCGCCACCAATGCGTTCTGCTCGATGAACGCCCGCCTCGGCTCAACCTCGTCGCCCATCAGCGTCGTGAAGATCTGGTCGGCCGCGATCGCGTCCTCGATCTGCACCTTCAGCAGCCGCCGCGCCGCGGGATCCATCGTCGTCTCCCAAAGCTGCTCGGCATTCATCTCGCCCAGCCCCTTGTAGCGCTGACGCTGCACGCCGCGCTCGGCTTCCGCGGCCAGCCAGCGGATCACTTCGCGGAAGTGCCGCACCGGCTGCGTCTTGCGGCGTTCGCCTTCGCCGCGGCTGACTTCGGCGCCCTCGCCCAGCAAGCTGGCGACGGTGTTCGCGCAGTCGACCAGCGTGCGGTAGTCGGCCGAGACGACGAAGTCGGCGTCGATCGCGCTGACCTTGATGTTGCCGTGGTGCTTGCGTTCGACCGCCAGCAGCCACTTCTCCTGTTTCTCGTCGTAGCGCGGACGCACGGTCGGCACTTCGGTCGAGGTCGGCGGCATGTAGGGCTGCATCGCCGCGGCCAGCCGCTCGGCCGACGCACGTGCGGCTGCTTCGCCCGACAGGTCGATCTCGCAGCCGTCGAGGATCGCGCGCAGCGCATCCCCGTCGATGATCCGCGACAGCCGCTCGATGACGGCTTCGGCGATCAGGTACTTGCGCGACAGCTCCCACAGCGCGTCGCCGACGATCGGCTCGGCGCCGGCAGACGGTACGAGCTGCGCGCCGTCGAGCGCGTGGCGCAGCATGTACTGGTTCAGCTCGAGGTCGTCCTTCAGGTAACGCTCGTCGCGCCCGTGCTTGACCTTGTACAGCGGCGGCTGCGCGATGTAGATGTAGCCGCGCTCGACCAGTTCCGGCATCTGCCGGTAGAACAGCGTGAGCAGCAGCGTGCGGATGTGGCTGCCGTCGACGTCGGCATCGGTCATGATGATGATCCTGTGGTAGCGGATCTTGTCGGCGTCGAACTCGGGGCCGATGCCGGTGCCCAGCGCCGTGATCAGCGTGGCGATCTGTTCCGACGAGATCAGCTTGTCGAAACGCGCCTTCTCCACGTTGAGCACCTTGCCGCGCAGCGGCAGGATCGCCTGGAACTTGCGGTCGCGGCCCTGCTTGGCCGAGCCGCCGGCGGAGTCGCCCTCGACGATGAAGATCTCGGACTTCGCCGGATCCTTTTCCTGGCAGTCGGCCAGCTTGCCGGGCAAGCCGACGCCGTCGAGCAGGCCCTTGCGGCGCGTCATGTCGCGCGCCTTGCGGGCGGCCTCGCGCGCGCGCGCGGCGTCGACGATCTTGCCGCAGATCGTCTTCGCATCGATCGGCTTTTCCTGCAGGTACTCCTCGAGCGCCTTGGCGACGATCTCCTCGACCGGCCCGCGCACCTCGGAGGACACCAGCTTGTCCTTGGTCTGCGAGCTGAACTTGGGCTCGGGCACCTTGACCGACAGCACGCAGGTCAGGCCTTCGCGCATGTCGTCGCCGCTGGTCTCGACCTTTGCTTTCTTGGCGAGTTCGTTCTCTTCGATGTACTTGTTGATGACGCGGGTCATCGCAGCGCGCAGTCCGGTGAGATGCGTGCCGCCGTCGCGCTGCCCGATGTTGTTCGTGTAGCAGAGCACCTGCTCGGCGTAGCTGTCGTTCCACTGCATCGCGACCTCGACGCCGATCGTCAGCCCGTTGTCGAGCAGCCGCTCGCCCGTGGCGTGAAAGACGTTCGGGTGCAGCACGGTCTTCGTGCGGTTGATGTAGTCGACGAAACCGCGCACGCCGCCGGAAAACGCGAAATCTTCTTCCTTGTTGTTGCGCTGATCGACGAGCTTGATCTTGACGCCGTTGTTCAGGAAAGAAAGTTCGCGCAGCCGCTTCGACAGGATCTCGTAGTGGAAATCGATGTTGGAGAAGATCTGTTCGTCGGCCAGGAAGTGGACTTCGGTACCACGCAGTTGCGAATCGCCCAGCACATTCATCGGCGAAACCAGCACGCCGTCGCGTTCCTCGACGATCCGGTCCTTGACTGCACCGCGCTCGAACTCGATGAAGTGTGCCTTGCCGTCGCGACGCACGGTCAGGCGCAGCCACTGCGACAGCGCGTTCACGCAGGACACGCCGACGCCGTGCAGGCCGCCCGAGACCTTGTAGCTGTTCTGGTTGAACTTGCCGCCGGCGTGCAGCTCGGTCATCGCAATCTCGGCAGCCGTGCGCTTGGGCTCGTGCTTGTCGTCGAGCTTGATGCCGGTCGGGATGCCGCGGCCGTTGTCGACGACCGAAATCGAATTGTCGGTATGGATCGTGACGACGATCTCGTCGCAGTAACCTGCCAGCGCTTCGTCGATCGAGTTGTCCAGGACCTCGAACACCAGGTGGTGCAGTCCGGTGCCGTCGGACGTGTCGCCGATGTACATGCCCGGGCGCTTGCGTACCGCCTCGAGCCCTTCGAGGATCTGGATCGACGACGAGTCGTAGGTCCTTGCGGCTTCGATCTTTTCGGTTTCGGTCATTGAGTCTCTCAGATGCGCATCGGCATGACGACGTAACGGAAGTCCTCGTTGCCGGGAACCGTCAGCAAGGCACTGGTGTTCGCGTCGCCGAACCCGATCTGCACCTGCTCGGTCTTCAGATTGGCCAGCACGTCCTGCAGGTAGCCGACGTTGAAGCCGATCTCCATCGGTTCGTTCGCGTAATCGACCTCGAGTTCCTCGACGGCTTCTTCCTGCTCGGCGTTGCTGGTCTGGATGCGCAGCGAACCGGGCGCCAGTCCGAGACGTACGCCCTTGAACTTGTCGGAAGTCAGGATCGATGCGCGCGCCAGCGAAGAACCCAGCGCCTCGCGGCTGCAGGCGAGCTGCCGCGTGTAGCCGCTGGGGATGACGCGCTGGTAGTCGGGGAACTTGCCTTCGACCAGCTTGGAGATCATCTGCACTTCGCCGAAGGTGAAGCGGACCTGGTTCGAGGCGACCTCGATGCGTACCGGGTCGTCGCTGTCGGCCAGCAGGCGCTGCAGTTCGAGCACGGTCTTGCGCGGCACGATCACTTCGTGGCGCGACAGCGCTGCGCCCTCGATCTGCGCGTGGCAGTAGGCGAGCCGGTGGCCATCGGTGGCCACGACGCGCACGTGCTCGCCGTCGGTGACCAGCAGCAGGCCGTTCAGGTAGTAGCGGATGTCCTGCTGCGCCATCGCGAAGTGCACCATGTGGAACAGGTGCTTCAACTGCTTCTGCGGCAGCTCGAAGGTGGCGTTGAACTGCTCGCTGACGTTGACCGTCGGAAAATCGTCGGCGCCCAGCGTCTGCAACGCGAAGCGGCTGCGGCCGGCCTGCAGCGTCGCACGCTTGTCGTCCAGCTTCAGCGAGACCTCGACGCCTTCGGGCAGCGCGCGCAACAGGTCGATCAGCTTGCGTGCCGAGACGGTCGTGGCCGCGTCTTCGTCGCCTGCGCCCAACTCGGCCGAGGTCTGCACCTGGATCTCGACGTCGCTCGCCAGGAAGGACACCGTCGGACCCTGCTTGCGCAGCAACACGTTGGCCAGGATCGGAAGCGTATGTCGACGTTCGACGATGCCGGCCACCGTGCTCAGCGGCTTCAGGATCGCGTCGCGGTCGGCTTTCATGAAAAGCATTGCTTTAGATTCCTGTTGCTGTTGTTGTATGTAGCGCGAACTACTCTGTGGACAATCGGGTGGATGCCGCGCCTGTGCTGGCTTGCCGGCCGGATTCGAGGTCGGGAGAACGCGCGCCCAGGGTTGGGGACGAATGTGGACAAGTTCCGCTTGCCCGGAAAACAGGCAGCTTGTCCACAATCGATACCGCGGTTGTTCGACCGCTGTTCAGGCAGCTGTGCACCGGTTCAGCCCTTCAGCGTCTGCTCGAGCACGTGCAGCTGCCGGTTCCATTCCTGGTCGTGCTGGCGCAGTTCGGCGATCCGCTTGACCGCGTGCATGACCGTGGTGTGGTCGCGCCCGCCGAAGGCTTCGCCGATTTCCGGAAAGCTCTTTTGCGTGAGTTCCTTCGAGAAGTACATCGCAACCTGACGGGCGCGCGCGATGTGCGCCGGACGGCGTTTGCTGTACATGTCGGCGACCTTGATCTTGAAGAAGTCGGCGACGGTGCGCTGGATCGAATCGATCGAGATCGGCGGGCGTGCAAGCTCGAGCAGATCCTTCAGCGCCTCGCGAGCCAGGTCGACGGTGACCGGACGGTTGCGGAAGCGAGCGAACGC
Organism: uncultured Lautropia sp.; assembly: GCA_937858875.1. Lineage (GTDB taxonomy): Bacteria > Pseudomonadota > Gammaproteobacteria > Burkholderiales > Burkholderiaceae_E > Zeimonas. The sequence goes on from CALLYQ010000553.1 coordinate 12,158, forward strand.
GATCACGCGCAGCAGTGCACCCTCGAGTTCCCGGACGTTGGAGCGCAGGTTCTTGGCGATGAAGAAGGCCACCTCTTCGGGCAGCTTTTCGCTCGACTGCTCGGCTTTCTTCAACAGGATCGCGACGCGCATCTCGAGCTCGGGCGCCTCGATCTCGACGATGAGGCCCGAGCCGAAGCGCGAGACGAGCCGGTCTTCGAAGGCCGACAGCTCGCGCGGGTAGGTGTCGCTGGTGATGATCAGCTGCTTGCGTGCCGAAAGCAGCGCCTCGAAGGTATAGAAGAATTCCTCCTGCGTGCGTTCCTTGCCCCCGAGGAACTGGATGTCGTCGACCAGCAGCAGATCGAGCGACTGGTACTTGCGCTTGAAATCCTGCAGCGACTTGCGCTGGATGCCGCGCACCATCTCGTCGAAGTAGTCCTGCGCGTGGATGTAGCGCACGCGCGCAGCGCCCAGCCGCTCGAGGATCGCGTTGCCGACCGCATGCAGCAGGTGGGTCTTGCCCAGGCCCACGCCGCCGTACAGGAACAGCGGGTTATAGGCCGTGCCCGGGCGCTCGACGATCTGCAGCGCAGCCGACCAGGCCATCTGGTTGGCCTTGCCGTGCACGAAGGAGTCGAAGGTCAGTTCCGGACGCAGCTTGGTCTGCGAATCGGGGCGGGCCGCGTCGCCCGAAAACGGCTGTTCGGGCTGGGGCGCGTATTCGGCGCCGTTGCTCGGCGGGAGCCAGTCGCCTGCGACGCCGTCGAGCACGGGCTCGAGCCGCGCGTCGACGCCGTTCGCCTCAGGCTGGCCGACAGGCAGGACCTGGCGGGTGGGGGCCGCCGGACGGGCCGGCGCGGCTGCGTCGACGCGATGGATCTCGAAACGCACGCTCAGTTGCTCGTCGATCGACGAGCGGGCGATCGCCTCGATCCGCGACTCGAATTGCGACTTGACCCAGTTCAGCTTGAAGTGGTTCGGCACGCCGAGCCGAAGCACGCGCTCGCCCTGGTCGTATCCGAGATAGACCAGCGGCTTGATCCAGGGTTTGAACTGCTGCGCAGGGATCTCGTCTTCGAGCTGCGCCACGCAGGCGAGCCAGCGTTCGAGCATGAGCGGGGATGGGGTCCTGATGGCGGTCGGCAGGAACATCGACGATGTCGCGGAAACCGCTCATTTTACCCCGCCTGTGGATATCTTCGCCACTTCAAAATTGACATCCACCAGCTAATGCGTTGTAATCAAAGGCTTTTCGCAATTTCCCAAGACCGGCCCTGGCCGGCTGCCGAGTTCCGAGGCCACCACCATGAAACGAACCTTCCAGCCCTCCGTCGTGCGACGCAAGCGCACCCACGGCTTTCGCGCCCGCATGAAGACCCGCGGCGGCCGCGACGTGCTGAACGCGCGCCGCGCGAAGGGCCGCAAGCGCCTGGCCGTCTGAGCCGGGTTCCGGGACACCGAGGTGGCACCGCGTGCGCGTCGGCGCTGTGTTGCCGGCAGAGCCCCGACGGCTGAGTGACGGCACTCCAAGTCGCGGCACCCCGGATCGCGCCGGACATCGTATCGCGCCTGCTGCGCAGCCGCCCTGCGGCGACCGGCGAGCATTTTGCGATGCACTGGAAAGCGCTGCCGGCAACGACGGCCGGCGTACTCTTCCTTTCCGTTCCGAAGCGGCAACTCGCACGGGCGGTCGATCGCAATCTGGTTCGCCGGATTGCGCGCGAGGCCTGGCGCGGCGCCGGCGTGGCGCACCGGCCGATCGCCGTGATGGTCAAGATGCGCAGGCGCCCCGACTGGTTCGCCGCGGCCGGGGTGCGGCAGAAGCGGCGCCAACTGCGCGTCGAACTGGACATGCTGTTCCAGCACCGCTCGCTGGGAGGGGCCGGGCAGTGAAATCGGTGCTGATGTGGCTGGTTCGCGCCTACCGGCTCGCGATCAGTCCCCTGTTTCCGCCCCGATGCAGGTTCCTGCCGAGCTGTTCCGATTACGCGCTGCAGGCGCTCGAACGTCATGGCGCGATTGCCGGCGGGTGGCTCGCACTTCGGCGTTTCGTTCGCTGCAATCCTCTGAATCCGGGGGGCATCGACGAAGTCCCCGATAATGCTGGCGGCTGGTTCGCCGGTACGGGCCCTTCGGGAGTCGGGGGCGGCCGGCGCTGGCACGGCATCGGCTGCCTGTGCGCCGGCAAGGGCGAGGCGCCCGTCAGCGACTCATCGCACGCTTCGGAATCGGTCGACCCGACGGCAGGGAACCGTTCCGTCATCCATCGCTAGTTAAATCTCAGGTCCTTCGACCCGTACCAAGACATCGAACCATGCAGATGCAGACCCAGCGAATGATCCTCTGGATCGTCTTCTCGATGTCCTTGCTGTTCCTGTGGGACGCCTGGCAACGTCACAACGGTCAGCCCACGCTGTTCGGCGGCGCACCGGCCACGACGCAGACGACCGGTGCCGATGGCGAATCGGCGGCCGGCCCTGCCGCCGATGCAAGCGTCCCGCCGGCGTCGGCCCTGCCGGTGCCCACGGCCGAGGTGCCGACGGCCGGGCCGGCCACGGCCACCGCCCAGTCGATCCGGCTGGCGAACGACGTACTGTCGCTCGACATCGACACGATGGGCGGCCAGGTGCGCCGCGCCGAACTGCTGCAGCACCGCGACCTGAGCGGCAACGGCGAGCATGGCTTCGTGTTGCTGCAGGACGCGCCGGGCGCCGTCTATCTGGCGCAAAGCGGCTTCATCGGTGCACCGAACGGCGCTTCGTTCCCGACACATCGCACGCCGCTGACGCCGGTCGATGGCGCGCAACCGCATGTGCTCGGCGACGGTGCCGACGCGGTGACGCTGACCCTGACCGGCGAAAGCGGCGGGCTGAAGGTCACGCGGACCTACACGCTGAAACGCGGCGCCTACGTCATCGACGTCAAGGACGAGCTCGTCAACGAGTCGGGCGTTCCGGTGCAGCCCACGCTGTACATGCAGCTGACCCGCGACGGCAATTCGCCTCCGGGGGGATCGAAGTTCTACAGCACCTTCACCGGCCCGGTCATCTTCACCGATGCCGACAAGTTCCAGAAGATCGACTTCGACGACATCGCCAAGGGCAAGGCCTCGCATTCGGGCGCCGCAAGCGACGGCTGGGCCGGGATCATCCAGCATTATTTCGTGTCTGCCTGGGTTCCCGAGCAGGGCGCGCAGCGCGAGTACTACAAGCGCCAGGTTGGCGAGAATCTCTATTCGGTCGGCGCGCGCCAGCCGCTCGGAACGATCGCTGCGGGAGCGAGCGCAACGGTCGAGTCACGGCTGCTGGTCGGCCCGCAGGACCAGCGGATGCTCGAGCACGTCGCGCCCGGCCTGGACCTGACCGTCGACTATGGCTGGCTGACCGCGATCGCCCAGCCGATCTACTGGCTGCTCGAGAAGCTGCACGGACTGGTCGGCAACTGGGGCTGGGCGATCGTGCTGCTGACGATCGTGATCAAGACGATCTTCTTCCCGCTGCAGGCGGCCAGCTACCGGTCGATGGCGCGGATGAAGGCGGTCACGCCGCGTCTGACGCAGATCCGCGAGCGCTACGGCAACGATCGCGTGAAGATGAACCAGGCGATGATGGAGCTGTACAAGACCGAGAAGATCAACCCGCTCGGCGGCTGCCTGCCGATCGTCGTGCAGATCCCGGTCTTCATTGCGCTGTACTGGGTGCTGCTGGCCTCGGTCGAAATGCGCGACGCGCCGTGGATCGGCTGGATCACCGACCTGTCGGCACCCGATCCCTATTTCATCCTGCCGCTGATCATGGCCGGCACGATGTTCATCCAGGTCAAGCTGAACCCGACGCCGCCCGACCCGGTGCAGGCGAAGATGATGATGATCATGCCGCTGGTCTTCTCGGTCATGTTCTTCTTCTTCCCGGCAGGCCTGGTGCTGTACTGGCTGGTCAACAACATCTATTCGATCGTCCAGCAGTGGGTGATCACGCGGAAGATCGAAGGGGCGGCGGCGGCGAAGAAAGCGAAGGCTTGAGGGAGGAGAAGGGAGAAGGGAGAAGGGAGAAGGGAGAAGGGGCCGGTGACGAGGTTTTTCTTCGGTTGATTGTCGCGGCCTGTATCGGTCCCTTTTCCTGCGGCGCCCTCGGGCGCCGCGTTGCTTTCCGGGGTTGCGTTTATGCGCGTATTCGATGCGTGAGAGGGTCGAGACACGATGATCGATGAGGCACCGATCGCGGCGATTGCTACGGCGCCCGGGCGCGGCGGGATCGGGGTCGTGAGAGTTTCGGGCGGCGATCTGGCCGG
>CALLYQ010000554.1 GCA_937858875.1 uncultured Lautropia sp.
GATCGGATTCTTCGGCACGACGCTGGCCGCCTGTAGCAGCGACAGCGACGACGATCCGGTCATCGACGACGGTCCCGGTGGCGGCGTGGTCGAACCGCCGGTTCAGGCGCCGAAGCTCGGCTTCGAGGCGATCCCGATCAGCACGGCCGATTCGATCGTCGTGCCGCCGGGCTATCGGTCCGCGGTCATCAACCGCTGGGGCGACCCGCTGTTCCTGAACGCGCCGGCCATGAAGGGCGACGCGAGCGACGGCGGCGCCGCCCAGGCAATGCAGATCGGCTACAACCACGACGGTTTCCATTTCTTCCCGATCGACGGGACCGACAGCCTCAACGGCAGCAGCGTCGAAGGGCTGATGGTCACGAACCACGAATACATCACGCCGCACTTCTTCTTCCCGGACGGCGTCGTGCCGTCGGCGAACCCGGCCGACTTCCCCGCCAAGTGGAACGAAGACTGGGTTCGCAAGTCGCAGCACGCGCAGGGCGCCTCGGTGATCCACGTGCGCCTGAACTCGTCGAGCGGCGCATGGGAGCCGGTGCTCGATTCGCCGTTCAACCGCAGCATCAACGGCAACACGCTGATGCAGCTGGTCGGCCCGGCCGCCGGCAACCGCCTCGCGCGCACGATCGCCGACCCGACCGGTCGCGCCGCCTACGGCACCTTCGGCAACTGCGGCAACGGCTATACGCTGTGGAACACGTACCTGACCTGTGAAGAGAACTTCACCGACTACTTCGGCGTCGGCACGAAGGACGCGGCGACCGTCGACTACCCGGACCTCGAATACCGCGCCCACATGGAGCGCTACAAGGGCGCGAGCAAGACCTCGAGCGGCTCGTACAAGTGGGACACGCACGACCAGCGCTTCGACTGGTCGGTCGAGCCAAACGAATACAACCGCTTCGGCTGGGTCGTCGAGATCGATCCGTTCGATCCGAACTCGACGCCGAAGAAGCTGACTGCGCTGGGCCGGTTCAAGCACGAGAACGCAGCGATCGCGCTGGCCGACGACAAGCGCGTCGTCATCTACATGGGCGACGACCAGGTCAGCGAGTACGTCTACAAGTTCGTCTCGGACGGCAAGTACGACCCGGACACCCCAAGCCTGAACCGGCTGCTGCTCGACCGCGGCACGCTGTATGTCGCACGCTTCCTCGACGGCGCCGCCACCGGCGACATGATGGGCACCGGCGAGTGGGTGCCGCTGAAGCTCGATACGCCGGCACTGGCCGGCGGCACGCTCGGCGACCTGTTCAACAACGACATGGGCGAGTTGCTGATCAAGACGCGCCAGGCGGCCGACGCCGTCGGGGCGACGCCGATGGACCGCCCCGAGTGGGTCGCCGTGCACCCGCAGACGCGCGACGTCTACGTGACGATGACGAACAACAGTTCGCGCGGCAGCGGCCGCGAGCGTTATCCCGGCGGCCCGCTGCACCCGGGGGCCGACGCGGCGAACCCGCGCGAAGGCAACCTGTACGGCCAGATCGTTCGCTGGCGCGAAGCCAACGGCGACCCGGCGCAGCTCAGCTTCGAGTGGGACATCTTCGTGCTGGCCGGCAACCCGACGATCCATCCGGCGGGAGACCTGCGCGCCGGCTCGGACAACGTGACCGCGGAGAATACCTTCAACAGCCCGGACGGCCTCGGTTTCGACAAGGACGGCCGGCTCTGGATCCAGACCGACGGCAATTCCTCGAACGACGGCCAGTACGCGAACCAGGGCAACAACCAGATGCTGGTTGCCGATCCGGAAACGAAGGAGATCCGCCGCTTCCTGGTCGGTCCCAAGGGCTGCGAAGTCACCGGCATCACCTGGACGCCGGACCAGAGGTACGTGTTCGTCAACATCCAGCACCCGGGCGAGGGTGCCTCGGTCGCGGATTCGCAGGCGAATCCGACCGCGATCTCGAACTGGCCCGACGGCGCCTCGGCCAGCCGGCCGCGTCCGGCCACGGTCGTGATCTGGAAGGAAGACGGCGGGGTCGTCGGGACCTGATTTCCAAGCTGATGTCCAGGGCCTGATCGGCGCGGCCGCGGCGTGCAGCCGCCGCGGCCGCGGCGTGCAGCCGCAAGAGGCCGTACGCGGACTCGTGGAGTGCCGACACTCCACTGGTCCGCGTGCGGCCTTTTCTGTTCGCCGATGATGAGCGCCGAATATAATGAGCAAGGCTTATTACATGCGGCTCCGGCCGGCGCTCCGTGTCTCGCCATCATCAGGAATCGCTCGGTTTCCTGCTTGCCGATGTCTCCCGGCTGATGCGGCGCGCCTTCGCGCGACGGCTCGACGGCAATGAACTGAGCTTCGCGCAGGCTCGCGCGCTCGTCTACCTGTCGCGCAGCCCCGGGCTGCGGCAGGTCGAACTGGCCAGCCGGCTCGAAGTACAGCCGATCACGCTGGTACGGCAGCTCGACGAGCTTGCACGCCGGGGGCTCGTCGAGCGTCGCGTCGATCCCGATGACCGGCGTGCGTGGCGCATCTATCCGAGCACGAGCGCTGGCAGCCTGCTCTCCGCGATCCGCGAGATCGGCGATGCGGTGCGCGAGGGGGCGCTTGCTGGCATCGACGGTGCCGACGCCGAGCAGCTCGTGCGCACGCTTGCGCGCATGCGCGGCAACCTGGCTGCCGATGCCGATGCCGATGCCGATGCCGATGCCGATGCCGCTGGCGCTGGCGGTCGCGCTGGCGAGGCCGGCGCTGCATGAACGATCGCAGCTCGTACCCTGCCGGCGCTGATGC